>CAYPUM010000014.1:0-20169 GCA_964413545.1 uncultured Roseibacillus sp.
ACCCGGCGGGAATGACGAATGACGAAACACCCAATGACGAAGCGGAGGACGCCGCGGCCACACTTTCCCCCATTCCTGATCTCTCTTCCTTGAGTCCATCCTGAGTTCGCCATTCGTCATTCGTCATTCGTCATTTCCGTTGCCCTCCCCCTCCCCATCTGCCACGGTCCGCGCCCCGCAGGTGATGAGCGAGCGACGCAAACCGTACCCCTTCGACGAGTTCGAGCCGAAGTGGCAAAGACGCTGGGACGACGAGAAGGCCTTCCGAACCCCCGGCCCCGGAGACGACGACTTCGACCCCGCCAAGCCGAAGTTCTACGTCCTCGACATGTTCCCCTACCCGAGCGGCGCCGGCCTGCACGTCGGACACCCCGAGGGCTACACCGCCACCGACATCATCGCGCGCTACAAACGCAAGCGCGGCTTCAACGTCCTCCACCCGATGGGATGGGACGCCTTCGGACTGCCCGCCGAGGAACACGCCCGCAAGACCGGCGAGCACCCGCGCCTCAACACCCGCCGCAACGTCGACACCTTCCGCCGCCAGCTCAAGTCGCTCGGCTTCTGCTACGACTGGGACCGCGAAGTCAATACCACCGACCCCGAATACGTCCGCTGGACCCAGTGGATCTTCCTCCAGCTCTACCAAAGCTGGTTCGACGACCAAAAACAACAGCCCCGGCCGGTCGCGGAACTCGAAGCAAAAGGCTGGTCGAAAGAGCAGATCGACGAGGTCCGCCTCGCATACGTCGCGGAAGCCCCCGTAAACTGGTCGCCCGACCTCGGCACCGTCCTCGCCAACGAGGAAGTCGATGAATGGCGCGAAAAGGGCTTCACCGTCGAACGCCGACCGCTCCGCCAGTGGATGCTCCGCATCACCAAATACGCCCAGCGCCTCATCGACGAACTCGAACCCCTCGACTGGCCGGAGGGCATCAAGCTCCTCCAACGCAACTGGATCGGCCGCTCCGAGGGCGCCCGCGTCGTGTTCCCCATCAGCTCCAACCGTGGCACGACCGTCCCGGTCGCGACCAACCCCGGCGGCGAAGCCGCAGACTCCTCCATCGATGTCTTCACCACCCGGCCCGACACCCTCTTCGGCGCCACCTACATGGTCCTCGCCCCCGAACACCCGCTGGTCGACGAGATCACCACCCCCGGCCAGCGCAAGGCCGTCGAGGCCTACAAGAAGGACTGCGCCGCCAAGTCCGAGATGGAACGCGGCGAACTCAACAAGGAAAAAACGGGCGTCTTCACCGGCGCCTTCGCCGTCAATCCGGTCAACGACCAGGAAATCCCGGTCTGGATCGCCGACTACGTCATGATGGGATACGGCACCGGCGCCATCATGGCGGTGCCCGCCCACGACACCCGCGACTACGAGTTCGCCACCAAGTTCGACCTGCCGATCGTCAAGGTCGTCGATCCCCCGGGCGAGGAAGACTGGCGCGGCTTCACCGGGGACGGCGTCTCGGTGAACTCCGGCCTCATCGACGGCCTGCCCACCCCCGAGGCCGGGAAAAAGATCACCGCATGGCTCGAGGAACACGGCAAGGGCGCCTTCGAGGTCAACTACAAGCTGCGGGACTGGCTGTTCTCGCGCCAGCGCTACTGGGGCGAGCCGTTCCCGGTGGTCTGGAAGGACGGACAACACCACCCCCTCCCCGAAGACCAGCTCCCCCTCCTGGCCCCCGAACTCGACGACTACAACCCCGCCGGCGACCCCGAACCGCTCCTCTCGAAGGCCGTCGACTGGGTCGAACTCCCCGGCGGCGCCCGCCGCGAAACCAACACCATGCCCCAGTGGGCCGGCTCCTGCTGGTACTACCTCAGATACTGCGATCCCCGTAACCAGAAACAGTTCGTCTCCCCCGAGGCCGAACAATACTGGCTCGGCCCCGGCCATTTGAAATCCGAAATCCCGGATCTGCCATCCCCTCCGGGCGGCGTCGACCTCTACATCGGCGGCACCGAGCACGCCGTCCTGCACCTCCTCTACGCCCGCTTCTGGCACAAGGTGCTCCACGACCTCGGCCACCTCAGCTCCCCCGAGCCGTTCCGGCGCCTCGTCAACCAGGGCCTCATCCTCGGCGAGGACGGCGGCAAGATGTCCAAATCCCGCGGCAACGTCATCAACCCCGACGACGTCGTGCGCGACTACGGGGCCGACGCCCTGCGCCTCTACGAGATGTTCATGGGCCCCCTCGAACAGGTCAAACCGTGGAGCATGCAGGGCGTCGAGGGCGTCTCCCGCTTCCTGGCCCGCGTCTGGCGGGTCGCCATGGACCAGAACGACCAGGGCGCGTGGATCCCCTCCGCCAAGCTCGCCCCCGGCGATGCCCCCTCCGAAGATCTCGCCCGCATCGTCCACGCCACCATCAAAAAGGCCGGCGAGGACATCGAGAAGCTGCGCTTCAACACCGCCATCGCCCGGATGATGGAGTGCGCCAACGCCTTCACCGCCGCCGAACACATCCCCCTCGACCTGCTCGACGACTTCCTCACCGTCCTCAACCCCTTCGCCCCCCACCTCACCGAGGAACTCTGGGAAACCCTCGGCCGCGAAGGACGCTGCATGGACCGCCCATGGCCCGCATACGATCCCGCCCTCCTCGTCGAAAACGAAATCGAGATGGCCGTGCAGGTCAACGGCAAGGTCCGCGCCCGCATCACCGTCCCCGCCGACGCCTCCCAACCCGACATCGAGTCCGCCGCCCGGGCCCACGAGAACGTCCGCCAGCACACCGCCGGCAAAACCGTCCGCAAAATCATCGTCGTCCCCGGCCGCCTCGTGAATATCGTGGCCGGCTGAGACGTGCACCCCGGCTATGCGAAGGGATTGACGACGGTAACGGCCCCATCCCGCTGTCCATGATTGAGGTCCTCGGAAAAGAGCGTTGCCGCCCCCAGTCGTTCGGCCGCGGCAAGGAGGCCCCCCCCAATACGAGAGCTGAAACTTGACGGAGCTGCGCACACCCTCGGTGACCAGTCCGAAATCTGTCTGAACCAGCCGAAACGCTCGCAAGCGGTCGAGGCAGGTCATCGCCTCCTCGGGTGACCACGGAACCCTGATCTCCGCATCACCGTCACATGAAACTCCCGCAAAACCTGCGCTGAAAGACCGGAATCGACCGTGTCGAGCCCTCCCGTGACCGCCTGGCACGCCTTCTGCTCCGCCCGGCGCGGAATCTATGAAAACCACGACGCGGCGGATCGCGGCGCCCATGGCGGCCTTTTTCTTCACGGCGGGATCCTTGCAGGCTCAGGAGGAGGCCCCTGTGGCCCCTGACTCCGGGGACACGGCATGGATGCTCACCTCGACGGTGCTGGTCCTTCTCATGACGCTCCCGGGGTTGGCGCTCTTCTACGGGGGACTGGTGCGGGCCAAGAACGTCCTGAGCATCATGGTGCAGTGTTTCGTGATGGCGGCCCTGATGTCGGTGCTGTGGGTGGTTTTCGGGTACAGCCTTGCCACCGGTTCCGGGGAGAATCCCTTCTTTGGCGACTTCTCGAAGATCCTGCTGAGTCACATGAAGGAAGGCACCGTCATGGACGGCGGCGCCATCCCCGAGAGCGTGTTCGTCACCTTCCAGATGACCTTCATCATCATCACCCCGGCGCTGATCGTCGGGGCCTTCGCGGAGCGCATGAAGTTCACCGCGATGCTGATATTTACTACGATCTGGGCCGTACTTTCCTACATCCCGGTGTGGCACATGGCATGGGGCGGGGGCCTCTTCCACCGCTGGGACGTCATCGATTTCGCGGGCGGGACGGTGGTGCACATCAACGCCGGGGTGGCGGGACTGGCGGCCTGCCTCATGGTCGGCAAGCGCAAGGGATATCCCGGCCCCGCCCTCACCCCGCACCAGGTCCCCTTCACCGTGATCGGCGCCTCCCTGCTCTGGGTGGGCTGGTTCGGGTTCAACGCCGGCAGCGCCGCCGCCGCCAATGCCGGGGCCGGCATGGCCATGATCACCACCCAGACCGCCACCTCCGTCGCGGTCCTGGTCTGGATGGCCTGCGAATGGGCGATCCAGGGCAAGCCCACCGCGGTGGGCGTGGCCACCGGCGCGGTGGCGGGACTGGTGGCCATCACCCCGGCCGCCGGGTCCACCACGGTGGGCGGCGCGATCGTGATCGGCGCGGCCTCCGCCGTGGTCTGCTATCTCACCGCCACGAGGATCAAGCACGCTGTCGGGGTCGACGATTCCCTCGACGTCTTCGGCGTGCACGGCATGGGAGGAATCGTGGGCGCCCTCCTCACCGGCGTCTTCCTTCGCGAGGGCGCCTCGGATCTCGGCGTGGGAGCCCAGACCTTCGCCCAGTTCAAGAGCGTCGTGGTGACCGTCCTCTGGAGCGGGGTGGTCTCGGTGGCGGCCCTCACGGTCGCAAAGGTCACGGTCGGCCTGCGGGTCAGCGACGAAGACGAGATCATCGGCCTCGACCGCACCAGCCACGGCGAGGAGGCCTACAACGACGAAGGTTGACCGCCGCATTCGATTCCTGAGCCGAGCGGCGGTCAATGATTGGCCACGGACGGAAACAGCGCCCGGCCCCATGACGAGGGTCCATGACACCTGCGCCGAGATCTCGCCCCGCCTGATCCGGGGCCACCGCCAGGTCACCGACGCCTGGCTGGTCGAACTGGCCCGCCGCCGCGGGGGGCGCCTTGCCACCCTCGACGCCTCCCTCGCCACCCTCCACCCGGACACGGTCGTCCTCATCCCGTCAGGGCTGTGACCGGTCTCACACCGGTTCGTTTTGCGGACGCCGCCCGGTCTTGATCCAGATCCGCGCCCCCAATGCGACGGCGTTTATGGTCAGTCCGATCGTGATCCCCCACCACATTCCGTTCACCCCCATGGCCCCCTCGAAGGCCAGCATCCACCCGATCGGCAGGGCCGCCACCCAGTAGGCCAGGAAGGCCATGAGGGCCGGGATGTTCACGTCGTTCAACCCCCGCAGGGCCCCGGCCGAGATGATCTGCAGGGAGTCGCTGGTCTGGAAGACCGCCGCCACCACCAGCAGGCCGGACGCCACCCGCGCCGCTTCCGGCTCGGTCAGGAACCAGCCCGCGATGGTGTCCCGGAACAGGAGAAACCCGCTGGCGCTGCACAGCGTCACCAGCAGGCCCAGCGACCACCCGCTCGCCACGATCGGCCGCCAGCGGTCATACTCCCGCGCCCCCCAGGCCTCCCCGATCCGCACCGTCAGCGCCATCGAGATCCCGAGCGGGATCATGAAGACTGTGGCGGCGCACGTGATCGCCACCTGGTGCGAGGCGAGGGCCTCGGTGCCCAGCGTCCCGATCACGAGCGTCGCCCCCACGAAGGCGCTGACCTCCGCAAGAATCTGGAGACTCGCCGGAAACCCGATCTTCGCCAGCCGCCGCACCGCAACCCACTCCGGCCGCCGGAGCCACCGGTAGGGCACCCATTCCCGGAACCCGGGAAGCCGCATGCACAGGACGACGAGCCCCGCCAGCGTGGCCAGCCGCGCAAGGAGCGTCGCCAGCCCGGCGCCCTCCAGACCCAGCGCCGGAGCCCCAAGGTTCCCGTAGATGAACACCCAGTTCAGAAGGACGTTGAGCAGGACCCCCGCCAGCATCACCCAGAACGCGGGCCACGGCCGGTTCATGGCGTCCGAGTGGTTCTTCACCGCCATCGCCCCCATGGCCGGCGTCAGCGAAAGCGCAAGGGTGAGAAAATACACCGGCACGGTGCGAATCACCGCCTCGTCCTGACCGAAATACGGGAACACTGGTAACAGCGCAAAAGCCAGTCCCATGGTCGCCGCCCCCAGCGCCATGCAAAGGTAAAGCCCGTGACGCAGCGCCGCCCGCGCCTCCTCCGGCTCCCCCGCCCCGCGGGCCTGCGAAACCCGGACCGAGACCGCGATCGACATCCCGATCCCGAACATCAACGGCAGGTGCAACACGTTGTTGGCAAACGTCGAAGCCGCCAGCGGAACCACCCCGAGCCGCCCGATCATCAAGGTGTCCGCCACCCCCATCAGCATCTGGCTCACCTGCCCGGCCACCAACGGCAACGCCAGCACCACCGTGGCGCGCCCCTCGCGACCGAGACCATGGACCGTGATCGACACCGAGGGCTTCATGGGGACCCCGCCCCCGCCTGTCAACCGCGGGCCCGGGCCGGTCATGCCCCGGTTTGGTCTGAAGCTTCCCGCTCCACCCGCGGACCGCGGTGTGCTCCAGCCTCGCGCGACGCGCGTCGGGCCCCGTCGGCGTCAGCCCGGGAAGCGAACCTTGCCCAGCACTCGTTTCAGCGCCAGGTGGTCGACCTTGGCGTTGTGCCTGCGGTCCACGGGGATGGCGGGCAGCTCGACCACTCTGTCGAGCCGGGCCCATGAAACCGTTTCCCGCACCCCGGCAAGCCCGCTCCCCCGTTTCGTTTCATGGAACTCCACCGCAAGGACCGCCTCGCCGCCGAGTTCCACCAGCGCCGAGCGTCTGACATCGTCGCGGAACGACAAAGCCGCCTCCACCGCGAACGGATACAGCGCGCCCTCCGGCCTCCGGATCACCGCCCCCGCCCGGCCGAGCAACCAGAGCCGGCCGGAATGATCCAGTCTGCCCGCGTCGCCGGTGCGATGCCAGACATCGTCACCGGCCCGGAACTTCGTTTCCTCGTCGCCGCGCCCGTCGAGGTACCCTTTGAGCACATGCGGCCCGGTGACGGCGATTTCACCGGCCACGCCCGCCGCGAGCTTCGCCGCCGCAAACTCCTCGGCCGTCAGCATTCCGAGGGGGGTCCCCCAGCGGTTCGCAAGAACGGCCAGCCGGACCTCGTCCACCGGCCGCCCCGCAAGGAGTCCGCCCCCGGTTCGCATCTCTTCCAAGTCCCCGGCGTCGATCTCGTCCTCCGCCACGTGGGCGATCGGTTCCGCCTCGGTGGAGCCGTAAACCGCCTCCACGCGGGCTCCCGGGGCGGCCGTCCGCAGGCGCCGCAGGAGCGAAGGAAACACCGGAGCGCCCCCCGTGTAGATTCCCCCCAATCCGCCAAGGTCCGCCTCCCGGCGCAGGAGGGCCTCGAAAAAGGCCGGGGAAGCGGTCACCCGCGTGACGGACTCCGCCTCCATCTGACGCCCCACCCTCCGGCCGTCCGCGGCGCCCGGCCGGGACAGGTCCGTGTCCGCCAGCACCGAGGTCACCCCCGCCGCAAGGTTGGCAAAAACAAAGACCGGCAGGGTGACGAGGTCCGTTTGCCCGTCCCGCAACCCGATCGATTTACTAAGAATTTCGTACTGTGCCAGAAGGAACCGATGCGTGCGCACCGCGGCCTTGGGCGCCCCGGTGCTGCCGCTGGTGAAGGTGACAAGGGCCGGCGCCTCCGGGCCGCAGTCCGCGATCGGCGCCTCGCCCGCCGCCGCCCGGCCCCATCGAATCGCCGGCGCCCACCCGCCCGTCGATATCTGCACCGGGATCCGGAGAACCCCCGGCTGGATCAATCGCAGCAGGTGCGCCTTCGGACTCCCGAAAAAGGCGCGGGGCGCGAGCCGCCGCACCGCGGCCGCCACCACCCCGCGTCCCGCCGAGGGGTCGACGAAGACCGCCGCCGCCCCGAGGCGAAACACCGCCAGCAGGGCCTCGTAGAGCTCGATCGACACCGGATGCACGAAGAGGACCGCCTCCCCCTCCCGAACCCCGCGGTCCGCCAGAAACCGGGCCCCGGCGGCGCTGCGCCGTTCGAGATCCGCATAGCTCACGACCCGCCGTCGCCTCCCCGCCCCTTCGACGATGGCGGGGCGCTCCGGGTGCCGGCGGGCCCGCCGGTCGAGGACTTCCACGAGATTCATCGTAGATCACGCGAGAAGAGGGTGTATTCGCGCATCGGCCGCCCCTCGCAACGCCGGGTGATCTTCGACGAGAGGTTCGTGTCGAGCTGCAGGGCGTGGATGGCGCGCTCGAATCCCATCCGGCGCGCCTGTTCATGGACGCGCCCCACGAGCACCGAGCCGATCCCGAACCGCCGCCACGCCGGAAGGGTCGCCAGCGTCTTCACCACCAGCGTCCTCGTCGCGCCGGTGCGCCGCTCTTCGGCGAGGTCCGGCACCGCGAAGACAAAGGCGACCGCACCGCCGCCGGCCTCCGCAAAAAGCACGAACTCCGGCGCAAGGAACGGCTCGATCCCATCGTAGAGCGCAAGGAACCCCTCCCGGTCAACGGGAGTGTAGAGAAGGTTCTCCCGGAACGCCTCCAAGGAGAGCTCATAGATCCGCTCCAGCTCGGCGCGGAATTCCGCCTGCCTGAGGGGCCGGACCGTGATCCCACGCCGGGCCATCCGCTCCTCGACCCGGGTCCGCACCGGGGACTCCGGCAGGTCGACCACCGACGACCGGTAGCGGGCCAGCGCCTTGAATCCCACCTTGCGGAACATCTCCGGGTAGAAAGCCGGATTCGCCGGTTCAAGAAAGAAGGGCGGCGCCGTCGATCCCCCCGTCACGAAACGATAGGACCGCCATGTGTTCCCGTTCATCGGCCCGATGGCAAGCGTGCAGCCGGCCTGCCGGAGCCGTTCCAGCGCCTCGATCACCAGCGGGGTGTCGGGCTCCGCCGCAGTGAAATGGCCCACGCACCCAACCCGCTTCCCCTCGACCGGCGGCACGTCGTTCCACCAGAGGGAACAATGCGTCCCCGGCCCGTGGCGGAGATGCAGGTCGGGCTTCTCCCCGGCAAACGGGGCCGGGACGGGATCGATCACTTCGATCTTCATGGCGGGACCGGGTCGCAGCGTCAGTCAAAACCCCGCCAGATGCAACCCCCAGACCGGCAGGCTCAGAAGCAGGGCCGCGCACGCCTGCCGCATCCACCGCACCGCGTCGCCCGAATACGAGTCCGGACGCCCCGAAATCCACTGAAACGCAAACAGACCCGCCGGCGCCAGGGCCAGCGCGAGACCCGCCTGCGCCGCCACCCCCGCCAATCCCCCCGACCAGCCCGCCAGCAGCAAGCCCGGCACGAGAACCATCCCCACGCCCTTGCCCGCCGAACGCCACGTCGTCCGGCCATCACCCCGATGCCCCCTCACGAAGACGCGAGTCGTGTAGTTCTGGCAGGCCAGATGAATCGCCGCCGCGGTCGTCAGCCCGCGGAGCGCCATGTCGCGCCCCGCGGCGTCGCCGCAAGCCGCCGCCAGAACCAGCCACGGAACGAAACTCCCCGCCAGCCCGAGGACGATGTAGAGGCTCCCCCGGGTCATCTCGCGCACCCGCTTGATCCGCCGGCTGATGTGGACGTGCTCGAGGAACAGGATCAGCGGCGGAATCGTGAAACGCCAGTCGCCAAGGAAAAAGCAGGCATACCCCAGAAGGACCGCCCCCAGCAAGGCGCCCCCCTCGAGCGGACTGTACCGCTTCCCCGTCAGGACCACCGCCAGCAGCAGCAAAATGATCCCCACCCGCAGCGCCAGCTCTCCCGGCTCCAGCCCGCTGAATCCCTCGATCAGCAAGGCGCAGGTGACCGGCAGGATGAGATTGTCGAGGCCGCGACACGACACCGCCTCGACCAACATCGCCAGCAAGGCCAGCGCCAGCGCGATCAGGAGCGTCTCCGGCCGACCGATCTCCGTCATCAACAGCAGCGGAACATGCGCGCTGAGAAACGCCGCAAGGAACACCAGCACGCTCCCCTCCGTCGTCTTGAACCCGGAGAGAACCTGAAAACGCTGCCGGCCGTAGGCCGCGCCCACCATCGCGCCGGCCGCGTCCGCAAGGGTCAGAATCAGGATCGGGATCATGAACCGCCACGCCACCCCGTCCGACATCGCGAAGACCACCGCCACCGCCACCGGGAAGAGGATCTCGCCAAGGGATTCCCGGTCGATGTCGTGCAGAACGCTTCGCAACCCCCGCCTGCCTTCCCACCACCGGAGCCCTTGCAGCATCAGCAGCGAGAGGGCGCCGAGACCCGCCACCCACACCCACGACGAGAACACCCACGGGAAACTCAGCGTCGCGAGTCCCATCCCGACATGGACTGCCTTCCGCCGGGATTCCCCTCCGAGGCCGAACCGCTCCCCGAAGAAGCGGACCGCCGTCACCAGCCCCGGCAGGAGCAGCGAGAATCCGATCAGGCCAAGCCAGTCCCTCATCATCACCGCACGGTTTCTACCACGAATCGGCTGTAGAAGAACGCCTTGTCGCGGCGCAGCAGCTCCCCGGCCAACTCCGGGTCGGGGGCCAGCATTTCGCTCATCTCCTCCGGCCGGCTCCGCGGCACGAGCATGTTCCAGTAGGCCAGCCGGCCGCCCGGCGCGGAGACCGCCGCCAGCTTCCGCAGCAGCGACTCCGTCTCGCGCTCCGACATGTATTCGAAGATGTCGCTCAGGTTCCATGCATCTACTGCATTCACCGTTTCACGGTCCACGAGTTCTTCGAGGGACACCCGGAGCCACTCGAGGCGGTCGAGGCGGCGGCGGATCGCCTCGAAGTTCTCCTCCCGCAGGGCGTGCGGCAACGCCCGCCCGTAGGTTCCCGTCAGAATCCAATGCAGGTAGGGATTCGTCGCCGGGGGGATCTCGGTCAGGGCGTGCTTCGTCCGGGACAGAATCCGGGGCGCCACCGCGCCGTCCACGTGCCGGAAAAACGCGGGGTCCCGGCCCGCCAGCCCCATCACCCGGCGCGAGAAAAACAACCGGAACAGCAACCGCCACCGCCGGTTGTCCCAGCGCTCCGCGTAGAACCGCCTCGCTTCCCCCGATTCCCGGATCTCAAGAAGCGCCTCGACCGTCCGGCGGCCGTGAATCCACGGCAACACCCGCTCCCGGAAGAGCCGGAAGTAGCGCTCGAACTTGCCCGCCCCTCCGACGCCCTCCTCGACAAGGCGCGGCCGCTCGTCCCAGAACGAACGCGCCGGCGCGCTCAGGTCCGCCCGGCAGGCCCGGTACCATCGCATCCGGTCCCCGCTCTCCCGCGCCCCCAGCAGTTCCAGCAGCTCCCGGTGCTGCAATCGCCGGTACGCCGCCACCCGCAGTTCGAGGCACGCCAACTGCGCCGCGCTCAGGTCCGCCGCCACCACCCGGCCCGGGTCCGCCGTGAGCAGCGACAGGCTGTTGTCCCCCGCCGAGGCGATCGACACGCACGTCGCCCCCGGCTCGATGCGCAGGGCTTCCAGCAGGATGTCCGCGTCTTCCCAGCACTGCGCATACCGGATCCGCGAGAAATCGGCCTCCTGCGCGATGGCGCTCTGCATAACCGCTCCCCTCTCAGCTGGATTCTGTTAGAACGCGGACCTCGCCCGTCGCGCCGTTCATCTCGACCTCCTGCCCGGTGGCGAGGCGCTTCGTCACGGCCGGAATCGACACGATCGCCGGGATGCCCATCTCGCGCGCCACGATCGCCGAATGCGACAGGAGACTCCCGCGCTCCACCAGCAGGCCCGCCGCGGCCGGAAAGAGCACCACCCACCCCGGATCGGTCTGGAGCGCCACGAGAATCTCTCCCGGCCGCAGCCCGGCGTTCCGCGGGTCGTCCACCACCCGGACCTTCCCGCGAACCACGCCGGCACAGGCGCCGAGCCCCCGCAACACGCCGTCGGCGTCCGCCTCCGTTTCCCCGTCCCGCGGAGCCGTCAGGTCCTCGAACTGCCTGCAGGCCCCGGGCGCGCCGTGGGTTTGGAAGCGGTCCGGCCGCGGTGCTTCGGCGCGGTAGGCCTGCCACTCCCGCTTGCGGAAGCGGACCAACTCTTCCGAGATCGGCTGGGGACTGGTGTTCTCGAAATGCGCCAAAATCTCCTCGAGCTGAAGGTAGAAGACGTCGTCCCGGCCCGCGACCAGCCCGCGCTCCGCAAGACGCGCCCCCAGCGTCCGCATGACGCGGCGCACCCGCCCGAAAACACGCGTCCGCTCGAAGCGCAGGTTCTCGCGGTGACGCACACAACTCCGGGCCTCCCGCAACACCCACCGGAAGACCAACCCCTTCACGAACGGCAGATCCGGAACGACGCCCGCGGGCTCCCCCGCGACGCTCCCCGGAGAGCCCTCGCCGGCCGCAAGACGCCCTGCAAGGGCCTCGATCGACTCCCTCAGGGGACCCGGGTCGTCGCGCAACGTCGGGCTCTCGAGCTTCAGTTCTTCAAAACAGCGGTCACCGAAGGTTTCGAGGAAGGCGGCGAAATCAGCCTCGATGGACTCCCCGGCCGCGGCCCGCTCCGCCATCCCGCGAATCCGGCGGGCCGGTTCGGCGCTCACCACGTCGCCAAGGTCGCGCAGAAGGCGGTTCGCCAGCTCGCCGTGCGCGTCCCCGCACCACTTGCTGCACAGCGTGCGCAGCACCCCTGAGAAGATCATGGCAAAGAAATCGTTGACCAACGGCGCATCCCAGCGTTCGAGGAGCTTCCCTTCGAGTTCGCGGTAGTGGTCCAGCCATTCGTATTCGTCCCGCCCTTCCGGGGCCTCGCCCATGGCGTCCCGCAGCCTCGCGAAGAAGCGCTCGATCGACCGCCGCAGCCGAAGGTACCGCCACACAAGGCCGCCCGCGGTCCGCGTCAATCGAAGCAGGTCCGCCGCCTTCCCGCTCCGGTTCTCCGCCTCGATCGCCGCCACCACCGCCTCCGGCATCGGCTCCTTCACCCCCATCATCTGCTCCATGAAGGGACGATTGAGCGCGAACCCCGGCAGCATCCCCAACAGGCGGTACCAACTCACAAGGTTATAGTAGATGCGCCCCCGCACCTGCCCGATCATCGACCGGAAGGTGGATTCGTTCCGGGCCACCCGTTTCCGCGGCGCCGCCATGATGTGGCAGAACTGCCGGTAAACGTGCTCGTAGGCCCGCCGCGCGAACGTGTACGTCAGCGGCGAGCTGACGCCCGGGTAGCTCTCCGCGATGTTGCTGTTGTCCCAGATGCGCAGCGGCTGGTCCGGGTCGGGCAGGTCGCGCATCGACGTGATCGGCCGCGACTGGAGGAGCCAGAGCCTCCCCGCCTCGAGGGCCCACTCGATGTCCTGCGGACGTTCGTAGTAGTCCTCGCAGGACCGCGCAAGGGCGGCGACCCGGCCGGCCTCGGCCTCGGTGAGCACGCCGCGGTTCTCCCCGATCCGCTGCGGACGGCCCCGCCCGGCCTCCCAGGTTTCGGCGTCGCTCCGGCCCGAAACAAGCTTCTCCCCGAGCCCCCGGACCGCGGCCACCACCGCCACCCCGCGGCGTCCCGATACCGGATCGGCACTGAAGGCCACCCCGGAGGCATCCGGACTCAGCATGCGTTGCACGAGGGCCGCGGGCCGCCCGCCGGACGCCCCCCGCCGGCCATGGTAGACCCGCACCCGCTCGCTCGCCCCGGACTCCCAGACCGCGCCGCAGCGTTCCGCCAGCTCGTCCCGGCCCACCTCGAGGAACGTCTCGAACTGCCCGGCGAAGGAATGCTCCGTCCCGTCCTCCTCGACCGCCGAGGAGCGCACCGCGACCCGCTCGCCGGCGCCGAAGTCCGCGTCGAAGGCCGCCAGGATCTCCTCGTCCGGCGCCCCCGGCAGGGCCACGAAGAACTCCGGCACCTCGAAACCCGCGGCCCGCAGTTCCTCCAGCACCCGCCCCTTGCCGCCAAGCAGGGCCGGGTCGGATACGTCGCCAAAACCACGCGCAATCATGACCGCAACAGGTAGGGAATCGGCCCAAGGGAAAGATACAGCACGAGCGTCCACGCCCCCGAGAACGCCTCGAACGGCTTGCCGGAACCGTCGGGGAACCGCCGCAGGAACCGGCCCGTCACCACTACCGCCAGCCCCAGCATCATCCCGCACACGACCAGCATCGGGATCACGAAGTCGATCGCCGCCGCCGTGAGGACCGCGAAGCCCATCGTCACGGCGAGCAGACCAAGCCAAACCCCCGGGGCCCGGCGCCCGCCCCAAAGCCGCGAATAGGTTTCCACCCCTTCCTCTTCATCGGCCGGCTTGCGAAGCTTGCGGCCCACTTCGATCACCACCCCGTTGAAGAAACTCACCACAAGGAACCACTTCAACCCCGGATGAAACGGCAGATCCCGCACCAGCCAATGGCAGGAGGTCGCGTAAAGGTCCACGATCGGCATGATCATCATGTGCGTCCAAAGATAGGTGATCGGCCGCGCCTTGAGCCACTCCCGCGCAAAGAACTCGTGGCTCATCAACGCAAGGTATCCCCACGCCGGAGCCAGAATGAACAACAACCGCCACTCGAGAACCAGCGCAAGGGCCAGCTGCACCATCCCCCCGCCCGCAAACACCCAGCCCAGCTCCCGCAGCCGCACCAAGCCCCGCGGCACCGGCCGATACGGCCGGTAACGGCTGTCTTCCTCGAAATCCTTGAACTCGTCCGCAATCCGCAACTGCATGAAGAACACGAGGCAGGTCACGAACGCCGTGACCCACGACAGCAGCCACCGCTCCCCCGCCGCCGGCAGCACGTCGTTGTGCAGAAGCGCCGAAAACGTCAGCGCCGAGCTGCTGAACGCAAGGATCAGCGGACCGTGCCCCAAGAGCGGAAAACGCTCTTTCTGATAGACCCACCAGCGGTTCATCGGACACCCCTGCGCACCGGGCCCTCCCGTTCCCGGACTCCGTCCAGACACGCCACACGAGACACGCGACGCGGACGCTCTCTCTTCCCGGAAACCCGCCTCATCTGCAACCAATGCTGATCTTCAAGCGCTCCCGGAGCCGGGTTCCGCCGCCCTGCGAGCCAGCTTCCGGTGCGCCCGCGTGAACTCCCCGGCCGCCAGCGCTCCGATCAGGGAGAGTTCGCCCGCCAGCACCACCGCCCCGCACAGCTCCGCAAACGGCGCCGCGCCCCCGGCGCCCGCAAGACCGAGGATCTCGAGACAGGCCCGCTGGCTCGGCAGCCCTGTCCCTCCCCCCACCGTGCCCACCACAAGGTTCGGCAGCGTCACCGCCGCATACAGGCCGCCCTCTGCATCCACCTCGAAGCGCGTCACCCCCGCCGCCGACTCCGCCACGCAGGCGGCGTCCTGCCCGGTGGCGATGAAGAGCGCCGCCAGCCCGTTCGCGTATTGCCCCTGCACCCCCAACGTCCCCGAGAGCACCCCCCCGATCGCCGACATCTTCCAGTAGTCCGCCATCGCCTTCGGAGTGGTGTGCAGATACTTCCCCACGAGTTCCGCGGGAAGCCGGATCTCCGAGGACACTTTCTTGCCCCGCACCGTGTTGAATGCCTGGGCGCTGGCCTTCTTGTCCCCCGAGAGGTTGCCCTCGATGTAGACCTCCGCCGGCCGGAACGGCGACTCCGCAAGAATATGATCGACAATCCGCTGCGTCGCGATCGTCACCATGTTCTGACCCGCCGCGTCACCCGTCGAATACTGGAAATTCAGATAGACATGGTTGCCCTCCCCCATGAATCCGACGTCCAACAGCCGGGCGTGCCGGCTCGTCTCCGACACCAGCCCCTGAAACGTCTCAATCCGCGAAAGCACCCAGTGCACGAACGACCCCGATTCCGCCATGCTGCGAAATCCGAACGCCGGACTGCGGTTCACCGACTCGTTCAGAAGCGCCGAACTGCATCCCCCGGCCGCCGTCACGAGACAAGCCCCCCGGTGATGCGACGCCACAAGGGCCGCCTCCGTCGTCGCCAGCGGCACGAGATAGTCGCCCCGCGCAAACAGGCCGTTCACTCGCAACGGCCCCGCAATCCCCACCGGCAGCTTCACCGTGCCCACGAAGTTCTCGACGTTCCGCGCAAACCCCTCGCATCGTTCCCGCGTCCACCCGTCGCACAGAACGGCCTCCGCCTCGGCCGATCCCAGCCGTTTCCAGCGCCTGCCCAGCGCCTCCTCCGTGACCCGCGCCCCCCCGGGAAATGCCGGCGGCGTCTCCTCCCGCCGGGGCGCCAGCCGCCGCGCCAGCTCCTCCGGCGTCCCGCCGCCCTCCAACAACCGCTCCAGATGCCGGAAGAACACCTTCGACCCCGTGGGCATGCCGCCACCTTACCCGCCAACCCCCAAAAGAGGAATTCAGAAAGTCCTCGGGTGGTTTCACCCCCGGCAAAGCGGCCGGGAATCGGTCTCAACGCCGCAAGGATGGCTTCCGGGACAGGTCACCCGAGTCCCTCGGAGCCGCCGGCCGGCACCGTGCACATCACACGCGTCCCGCTCTTTTCGCGCTGCTCGATGCTCAGCGAACCGCCCATCGCGTTGGCCCGGTAATCCATGATGTGCAGACCCAGCCCTCCCCCGTGCCGGCCGGCGCGATCAAACCCCTTGCCGTCGTCCGTGACGACCAACTCGATCTCGCCCTTCACCGCCCTCAGCGAAATCGTGACATGCAAGGCCCCCGAATGCTTGACCGCATTGTTGACCGCTTCCTGCGCGACCCGGAACAGGTGGTTGGCCATGATCGGATCGTCAAGAACGACCGGCGCCGGACAACGAAACCGGCAGCGCAAACCCGTCGCAGACTGCGCCTCTTCCCTCAGACTCTTCAAGGCGCTCATCAGATCCTCCGGATGGGAACCCACCACCTGCAAACCGTGCGCGATGCTCCGCGTCTTCGCGATGGCCTGCCGGACGTGCCTCGCAATCGTGGCACACTCCACCCCGCCAGCCCCGTCGCCCACGGCCTCACAAAGCGCCTCCAGCCGAAACCGGATCCCGGTCAGGTGCGAACCCAGTTCGTCGTGCAAATCATAAGCAATGCGCTGCCGCTCCGCTTCCGCCGCATTGATGACCTCCTGCTCGAGTTCCCGGCGGTGCGTGATGTCCAGCACGAACGCCAAAAAACACGGCCGCCCAAGAAATTCCGTCATCTGCACGTGCGCCTCGACATCATACAGCGACCCGTCCTTCCGCCGATGCTTGGTCTGAAAAGCCACCTTGTCGCGCCTCCCTTTGCGCAACGGATCCAGAAGGGCCGCAAACCGGCGCCGCGTGAACGGAAGCTTCAGATCCAACGGGGTCAGTTCCCCCAGCTCCTCCGCCCCATACCCGAGATTGCTCCGGCCCCCGCGATTCACCAAAAGAAATCGCAGCGAGTCCGCATCAAAAACATAGATCTCGTTCAGCGCGTCCTCGACGATCCGGCCAAGGCCCGTTAGAGCGTCCTCGGCGCTCTTGCGCTCGGTAATGTCGCGATGGATGGTGACCGAATTCGTGCGCCGTCCGTCGCCCTCGTGCCACGGCGTGATGAACACCTCCGCATGGTAGGGGCTTCCGTCCTTGCGGTAATTCAGCAACTCGAACTCGCAGGCGCGGCCCGCCCCCAGTTCCGACCGGATCATCTCCGCCACCTCCCGGTCCGTCCGCGGCCCCTCCAGCATCTCAGGACTCCCGCCCAATAGTTCCTCCCGTGAATAGCCGGTGATCCGGCACATCGCCTCGTTGACGAATACGATCCTCCGCCCCATCTCCGCCCCCCGCTCGTCGGTGATCATCACCCCCTCCGACAGATGCGAGAGAGCCTCCGCCAGCAACCGCACCTCCCGCGTCTGCTCGGCGACCCGCCCCTCAAGGGTGCGGTTGAGCTCATAGAGCTGATCAAGAATCCGGCGGCGCTCGGTGATGTCGCGCAGGATCACCGTGAACAACAGTCGCCCGCCCACCGCAATCTGCGAAATCGAGGCCTCGATCGGGAATTCCTCGCCGTCGGCGCGCAACCCGCTGACCTCGCCCAACGCTCCCATCCGGCGCGCCGTCACACCCGTCTCCGAAAAAGTCCCGAGATGCCTCTTGTGAGCCTCCCGGAATCGCTCCGGAATCAACCGCCCCAACGGCTGCCCGATCGCTTCCGCAGCCGTCAAGCCGAACATCTTCTCCGCAGCCGGATTGAACAAAACGATCCGCTGCCGCGCGTCCACCGAAACAATCGCGTCCATCGCCGATGTGACAATTCCCGCCAGCTGTTCCTCGCTCTCCCGATTGTTCAAGTAAAGCGAACGATAGCGCTTCTCGGTCTGGCGAAGTTCCTCGTTCTGCATTTCCAGTTCGGCCACCCGAGCCTCAAGCTCGTCCACCAAACGTCCCGTTTCCTCGACGTCCCGGTTCCCAAAATCCGCCCCGCCGGCACGCCCGGACTTCCCGGACTCGGCCTCTCCGTCCCCCGAACCCGCTTTTCCACCAGCTCGTTTCAAGGCCGCTACCATACCCGCCCTCCGGTCGGGAGGCAACGGGCATTGAGCCCGGCGTCGACCAGCGGACCAACAAGGGACCGGGTCATTCGAACGGTTTCCAGCGCCTGCCCAGCGCCTTCTCCGTGACCCGCGTCCCCCCGGGAAATGCCGGCGGCGTCTCCTCCCGCCGGGGCGCCAGCCGCCGCGCCAACTCCTCCGGCGTCCCGCCCCCGTCCAACAACCGCTCCAGATGCCGGAAGAACACCTTCGACGCCGTGGGCCTGCCGCCATCCTACCCGCCAACCCTCAATATGCCCACTCGAAACGCCACCCCCCGAAGCAGCAACCCCATCCGGACAAAGGGACAGGTCATCCGAGCGAGTGCCGCAACCTGATCGCCGTGCTCCGCCAGCCGCCTCCGGCCCAGCCTCCCAGAACCCACTTTCCGTGCGCAATCAATTGCCGCCCTTCCGGCAAACCTCTACCCTTCGCGCCGTGCCGTTGCCCGTCCCGATCCGCGAGCACCTCCTCTCCGCCGCATGGGAAGCGCGCTTCGACGACTTCGTCCGCGACGACGGCGCCAAGCTCGCCCGCAAGCGCCGCGTCCGGGAACTCGACCTCAGGCAGGCCGACGACGGCGGCGGCGTCCTGACCGCTCAGGTCGAGGATCTCGACGGCGAGTTCCATGAGGTCGAGATCGCGCTCTGGCCCGAGCCCGCCCTCGGCTGGGACCTCGATGCCTCCTGCTCCTGCCCCTACGCCCATTTCTGCCAGCACGCCGCGGCGGTCCTCTTCACCGCGTCCAAGACTTCCGTCATCGATCGCCTCCTCGACGGCGAGCAGGTCCGCCCCGCCCGGCCCGCCACAAGGATGCCCAAGCCGGCGGTCTCCCCTCCCCCCGAGGACGCGCCGGCCCGCATCACGGGCCTCCGGCCCGCCTTTCACCTCGAAGTCGGTTACGAGCCCGCCAACTCCCGGACCGTCCAGCTCCTCCTGCAATCGCTCCGCGCCCGGGATCGCGACCGCTGGCTGGTGGCGCGACCCACCGCGCATTACGGCGGCCACGACCTCCCCCTCCCCGCCGCCACAGACTCCGAACACCCGGTGGACTCCGCCCACGGCCCGCTTGTCGTCGAGCGCGACCGCCCCGCGGAACGGGCCGCCATCGAAGCTCTCCTCGAAGTCGGTCTGACCCACCTCGGCGCCCAGCCGAGCTACCGCTTCCTGCTCGGCGTCGAGCGGCGCCGGACCGGCGAACCCGCCCCCGAGGCCGGGGCATGGTTCCCCGAACCCAACCTCAGCACCCCCGGCGTCTACTGGCCGTGGTTCCGCGCCGAGGCCGTCCCGAAGCTCGAAGCGCGGGGATGGACCGTCCACATCGACCCCGGGGTCGGCCACCCGGTCCACCTCGCCGACCCCGACGCCTGGGATTCCGCCATCGAGAAACAACCCGGCGGGTGGTTCGCCCTCTCGGTGGGCTTCGACCTCGACGGCCGGCGGCTCGACCTCCTCCCGATCCTCGCCGGCCTCCTCAAGGACGACACCCTCGACCAACTCTCCGGCCTCCCGGAGACCGCCCGCCACCTCGTTTACCTCCCCGACGGCGGTGCGCTGCACATCCCGGCCGGCCGCCTCCGCCGCATCCTCCGCCACCTTGCCCTCTTCATCGACCCCGACAAACCGCTCCTCCACCCTCTGGACGCCGCCGCCCTCGCCGAGCGATCCGATCTGCCGCTCGACCCTCCTCCCGCCTTGGCGGAACTCGCCGCCCGGCTCGATGAACTGAAAGCCCCTCCCCTCTCCGCGCCGCCCGCGGGCGTGCGCGCCACCCTGCGCGACTACCAGCTCGCGGGCTTCCGCTGGATGCAATCCCTCGCCGCATACCGCCTCCACGGCCTCCTCGCCGACGACATGGGCCTCGGCAAAACCCTCCAAACCCTCAGCCATCTCCTCGAAGAAAAAACCTCGGGCCGCTCGGATGGCCGCCCCTCGCTCGTCGTCGCCCCCACCTCGGTCGTCCCCAACTGGCAGTCCGAGCGCGCCAGGTTCACCCCCTCCCTGCGCGTTCTCGTCCTCCACGGACCGCAGCGCCGGCGCCACTTCAACGCC
>CAYPUM010000015.1:0-20113 GCA_964413545.1 uncultured Roseibacillus sp.
CCGCCCCCAGCTGGTTCGTGCTCGGAGCGTTCAGGTCGGACAGGTCACCGGGGCCGCGCCACCTACCTTGCGGGCGTGACACGCGAGATCGAAGAGGAGCTTGTCATCGAGGGCGAGCACCCGCAGCGGATCGTGGCGCTCTTGAACGATGACCGCGACTCCGTGGGGAGGGTCCACCTCGGACTGGTGCACCTCTTCGACCTTTCCGGCCCCGGCGTCACGGCCCGGGAGGAGGGCTTGGCGAACCTCCGCTTCCGGACCGTCGAAGAACTGCGGGGCCCGCTCTACAGCGATCTCGAGAGCTGGTCGCGCTTCTGCGTGGACCGGATCGAAGACCTCCTTGGGCGCTCGGTCTGAGGCGACGCCCCCCGGCCGGCGCACGTGACCATGGGCGCCTCATGACGAGGTATCCTTGGTCTCCCCGGCGCCGGCCTGATACGAGCGTTCGACCCGCTCCGCGACGTCGCGGTATCCGTAGTCGACCTCGTAGATTTGCTTGTAACAGGAGAGGGCCCATTCGGTGTCGCCGGTCTTCTCGTGGATGAGCCCCAGCTCGTAGAGGACCTCCTTCTTGGTGTTGTCCATGCCGTGGAGGTCGGCATTGGCGTCCTGGAGCTGCTTGACGGCCATGTCGTGCATCCCCTTGGCGTCGAAGGTCCGCCCCAGCAGGAGCAGGACGCGGGTCCGGATGTGGGGGTTGCGGGTGGCCTGCTGCAGGTGGGGAATGGCCTCGCTGTATTGCCCCGCGTTGTAGAGCGCAAGTCCAAGGTCGTAGCGCAGTTGGGGATCGGTCGGGTTCTGCTCGACCCTCTTGCGGCACTCCGCGACCTGCTCGGCAGTGCGCTGCTGCTGGAGTTCATCGAGCTGGGCGCGGGCTTCCTCGTCGTCCGGGTTCTCCGCGACGCGGGCCCGCAGGATCTTCAGTTCGTGTTCGGCGGCCTTGTCCTTCATGTAGGCGGCCTTGTTCTTCAGGGCGACGTCGCCGGGGTTCAGGTTGTGGGCCCAGTCGAAGAATTGGTATGCCATCGGCCAGTCTTCGAGTTGTTCGTAGGTCGAGGCGAGGTCCCTGACGACATCGAGGTTCTCGTTGTTCTGCTGGTATTGCTCGATGAGGGTGTCGCGCTTCTCTTCGAGCTGGTCGCGGGTCATGGCGGCCCGGCTTCGTTTTTCGAGTTCGAGGGATTCCGCGTCGTCTTTCCTGAGGAACTCGCCGGAGGCGCCGCGGCTCTTCTGCATCGAGGCGCGCGCGATGGCGTCCTTTTCCCCCTTGATGGCCTCGGTGTCGGTGGGGTCCTGCTGGTAGATGTCGCGGTAGACCTTGGCCGACTGGTCGGGCATGTCGCGGTTCAGGTAGAACTCCGCAAGCTTGTGGAGCAGTTTGGTGTTCTCGGGGGTGGACCTGCGGACCGTTTCAAGGGCGAAGGCGGCCGTGTCGAGCATGTTGGCCCGCAAAGCCGTGTCGAAGAGCAACTCGTTCGCGGGGCCGCTGTATGGGTCCCTCTCGAGTTCCTTCTCGATCAGTTCAAGAGCACCCACGGGGTCCTTCTTCGCCGGTCCCTGGAGCTTCATGAGGGAAAGTCCGCCCCCGCCGCTGAAGAGCCCTTTCTTCTTCGGCGGCCCCGCCAGCGCCTTCTCGGCAGATCGCAGCTTCTTGCGCCCCTCGACAAATCCGGGAGCCTCCCTCAGAATCGTCTGCAGGAGAGCAATGGCATACTTGTAGTTCCGCGTCTCGGTGGCGGCCTCCGCTTTCAACAGAAAGTCCTGCAGCTTCTTGGGCAGATCGGCGCGCTTGATTTCCGCGGGTTGTTCCGGTTCGATCGGTTGTTCGGCCATGGCAAGGTGATCCGTGAGCCCTAATGAAACCTGATCATTGGCGCATGGCAAGCGCCGCTTCGGCCGAAGACTGTCAGAGCCTGCACGCGCGGACCCCCTCACTCCGAATCCTTGAATCCCGCGAAACCCGTTACGGGCGGCGCTGCAGCGAGCGTTGCATCGGGGAGGTGGCCACTCCCGCGGCGCGTGCAGGCCGGGGCGGAGCCGCCCGCCGCGGTTCGCCGATCCCGGCATTCTTGGAGCCCGCTTCCTGAACGGGGATGGCGCGAGGCGGCTGGAAGCGTTCCTCGTGAGACGCCGGGACCGGGACGTAGGAGTCGGGCCGGGGCAGGAGGCTCCCCTCGACCGATCCGCGCGCTCTCTCGCTGACCTCGTTGCTGGCGTCATAGGTTCGCTGGTATCCGTGGAGCTGGCCCTGGTTCGATATGATGGTGGGGTGAATCATGATCACCAGTTCGTCGCGTTCGACCTCTTTCGTCTTCCTGCTGAAGAGGCGCCCGACTCCGGGGATGCTCATCAGGACCGGGACACCCGTAAGGTTCTCCGTGTCGCTTTCCTGGATGAGCCCACCAAGGACGATCGTCGAACGGTTCGGCACCGTCACGGTGGTCGCAATTTCCTCGGTGTCGATGTCGGGCACGTTCCCGAAGCCTTGAATGAACCGGTCCGAACCAATGTCATCCCTCACCAACGAAATCTCGAGGGTCACCTCGTCCTCGGAATTGACCAGCGGTCGAACCTCCAGTTCGAGGACGATATCGCGGAACTCGACGTTGGTCGAGAAACCGCTGCTCACCCCTCCCTGAAAGGTGCTGGTCGGGACCGCAATCCGCGATCCCGACGAGATCCGGGCCGTGCCGTTGTTGGTCGTGAACACCGTGGGCCGCGCCATCGCCCGGAAGTTCCGGTTGGACTCAAGGGCGTTGACAAAGACCGCGAAGTCATCTCCGACCAATCCGTAGACGGACAATCCCGACGAAGCGGCCCCCGCTTCCTCCCCGGCCCCGCTGATGCCGGGAAAATCGGAAAACCTCGCAAGCGTGCCGGGATCGATCACGGCCGGCACCCCGGTGCGATTCTGGAGCCCGCCGCGAGCGGAATCATCCGACCTGAACAACTGCGCGAAATCCACCCCGAAATCGCGCCCCTCACCGATGTTATATGCGCCGAAGACCGCCGAAATGGCCACCTGCTCGGAGGGCTGGTCCAGTTCCTCGATCAACTCGTCGACGATCTCGATATGGTGCGGCGGCCCGTTGACCACCACACTGTTGGAGATGTTGTCGGCCACGATGAGGGTTTTCCCGACGAGCAGGGACTCCGGAGCGGTTTGGAAGTCCTGGGCCATGATGCCGGCCTGCGATGCGCCGCTGCCGGCGCCGCTCCGGTTGCTCCCGCTGGTGCGGCTGCGGCTCGTGACGTTCTGCTGGGCGGGCCGGGTGGTGCTTCCCGTGGTCCGCGTGGTCCGGCGCGTGCCCGAGGAACCGGAAACGCCCGTGCTCAGGGTGCGCTCAAGCGCATCCGCCGCCACCGGCAGAAACTCGGAAACCGGCAGATACCTCAGCTTGCGCCGCAGAAAATTGCGCCTCGAACTCGGCGCGTCGAAGTCCCGAATCAACCCCTCCACGAAGAGGAGGTCGACCGGGCGGCCCATCAGGAAGATCCGGCTCGTCCGCGGGTGCGCAATGATGGCGATCGGAGTCTCTTCTCCCGCGCCTGCGCCGGGTCCTCCGCCAGCCGCCGCGGCTGCCGCCGCTCCACCCGCCGGGGCGGCGGGGGCCGCGCCTTGCGGCGCCGGTGTCGCCCCGGTGCGCTGGACCCGGGCCGACTGCTTGCTTTGCTTCTGCGCGCTGAAGATCTCGTTGAGGCGATCCGCGAGGTCCTCGACGTCGGCATAGGTCACGGACACGAACTTCGTGGCGACGCGGGCCGAGGGGACGTCGATGCGATTCTTGAGCTCGATCAGCATCTTGACGAGGGGGCGGTTTCCCGAGATCACCACCGATCCGGCGTTGGGGACGGCCGCCACCGTGCCGGCCGGGCCGAACTGCTGGACGACCGACTGGAAGGCGCGCATGGCCTCATCAGGTTTGAGGTATTCGAGGGGCATCACATAGGTGACGAACTGGTCCGCGGTCCCCGCGTCGGTGATTTCGTCGACCACCGGGGCGAAGCCGGCCTTGGCGCCGCTGGTCGGGGAGGCGGCCAGCGTCAGGACCATCAGGTTCTCGCCCTTCGGGAGCAGGGCAAAGCCTTCCATGTGCAGCTTCTGCTCGATGATGCGGGCCGCCTCGGCGTAGGTGAGTTCCCCCTGCACGACCACCGAGATCTCGGCTTGGGCGGCCTCCGAGCTGACGAGCACCCGCTTCCCGGTGTACTTGTGATAGAGGTCGGCGATGTCCTGGCCGGTGAGGTTGAGCAGGTTGAGCGAGGTGGTGGCATCGGGGTCGGGAGCATCCCCGTTGGCGGCTGGCGGACCGGGGCGCGGAGGCACGATGCCCGGGGCAGGCCCCCCTTCCTGGGCGCTCAGGGCAAAGGTTCCGGCAAAAAGAAGAAAAAGTGGACGGATCATGTCAGGGAAAGCAAAGAGCTGGTTGAAAATCGGGCTGCATGGGGGCGGAACGCCGGGGTCACTATTTCTTGGGCGTGGGAATCCGCCGAATGCGAGGAGGCCGGCGGGATCTCGAAGAGGATCGGGATTCCTTGCGAACCTGCTGCGGAGTGGCCGGCTTGGCCGGCGGCCTCTTCACGGCGGCCGGGGCCGGCTTCTTGCCGCCCCCCGCGGCGGGGGGCCTCTGAAGCACGAGAAACTTGTCCTCGTAGGCAACCCACGTCTTGCGGCCCCCGGCCATGACCTCGACCTGGGTGTCCTTGTAGCCATCGCCAAATTTGACGTTGGTCACCTGGAATCCCTGTTCGTTGGGCACGCCGGGCTTGATGCGGACGCGGTCGTCCCGCTTCTTCTTGTTCATGAGGACGACGAACCAGCCCCCGTCCATCTCCGCCACGCCCGCAAGGGTGTAGTCGTCCACCGGATGGGCCTCCGGCTCCTTGGGGCCCTCCTCCACGGGCTTCACGGTGAACGGGGAGTCATTCCAGAGGGCGGCATAACGGCCGACAGGTTGCTTCCGCGGCACGCCGGCGCCGCCGGCCACCGGGAGACTCGCCGCAAACACCGCCGCGGCCAGCAGGAACGCCGGGATCTTCTTCGTATTCATGGTCCGAGGTGATTTCGGGGTCAGGATTGCGGGACGAACCACTGCTCGACGGTCACCTTGCATTCGATCTGGGTGTCGTCGTCACGCTTGGGATACATCTGCAACATGGTCACGGCGCGCAACTCGTTCGGGTTGTGGAGCCGGTCGAGCCACTGGTAGAGGCCCATCTCGCGTCCGCTGACCTCCATCTCGACACGCGCCCGGTGGTAGGCAAGGCCCTCGTTGTCGATGGCGGGGAGGATCTTGCGTCGCTTGACCTCGAGCCCCCGCCGCTGGGCCTCGCGGTTCGCCAGTTGCTCGAGCTGGGATTCCGCCTTCTGGGAAGGAATCGGCTCCGGCTGGTGGTCCCGCAGCCATTTCGCTTCGTCGCGAATCGCTTCCCGGTTCTCGAGGTCCAGCAGCATCTGCTCCCGCTCGGCCGTCAGTCGATCCTCGAGCGTTTCCGCCGCGCTCAGTGCCGGCAGCATGTAAAGCTTGAGACCCGCCCCGTTCAAAATGAAAAACAGGGTGACCAACAGGAAGATCAGAAGTCGTCGTTCGCGATGGCTCATGGCTCACTGGGCGGCGGCCGCGACTGGGTCGTGACTCGCATCGTAATTAAAGATCCATCGTCCGGTCTTTGCGTCCTCGTTGGGCGGAGGGGTGATCCAGACGTACTCCCGCAAGGCGTCGCTCTCCTTGAGGTTCAGGTTGAACATGTTGGCCTGCTCGAGTTCGTCCGCCTCCCCTTGCAGGCGGATCGAGCGCTGCAGTTCCTTTCCTCCCTGCTCGCTGATTTTCAACTGGTTGACGATTTCGGCGCGCTTGAGCCGGAGACGCCCGTCCTTGGGGATGGCGTTGGCGGCATTGAACATCAACTCTACCGGCCAGTGCTCGACCTCCGTCACCGGCTGGAGTTCCTGCCATTTCTTGTAATGGTCCCCGATGCCGGCCACCATCGGTTCGAGTTCGTCGATCTCGGCCTGGATTTCGGCGTTGCGGCGGTTCTGCGCCATGAGAGTCCATACCAGCCAGCCGATGGCCCCCAGATAGGCGACGGCCGCGACCGAGGACAACAGGATCGTCTGTTGTCTTTGGCGTTTCGGGGCGCGTTCGGCCCGCACGTCCGCCGGGAGGAGACGGCTGGGATTCTCCGGCAGGAACGGGGCGGGCTTGGCGGCCACCCCGGCCCGCCCTCCAAAGCCGGCCGCCAGCGTTTCCACATCTTCCGGTTCCGGGGCCGGCTCCTCGTCCCCGATCCAGACGAGACACTCCGAGGGAAGGTCCTCGATGACTCCCTGGATTCTCAACTGGGCCAGGGAGAGCTGGATCTCCCGGCCCGCTTCACGTCCCAGCTTCGACGATGCAAGAGCCTGGAAATGCACCGGCTTCGCGCCTTCCGCAACCGCAAACACCCACCGGCCCAGTTCGCGCCACAGAACCACCGCCCGATCCGGAAGCGGCAGACACCGCGCCGAAATGTCGAATACTCTCGGAGAGCGCTTCGGAAGAGCCCCCACCGGTGGCGGCGCCAGCACCACTGGTTGCAGCACGCTCTCGTCGCCCCGCAAACCCACCGCAAACACGTCGCTCAACACCCCGGCATCAGCCCGGGGATGCATCCCGAGACGCTCGATGTGCATCTCGCCCATGTCCCCGAAAAGCGCCTCGTCGGTGGTGGGCGCCCGGAACGGGAGAGACGAGACATCGCGCACCGGGAACGCCATCACAAGCTCCCCGGACGGAATGCCATCCACCTCCAGCGCACGGTGCTCGGACGTCCGCGTCGCGAGGGCCAGCCCGCCACCGTTCACGCCCTTCCACGTTTCCCAGCCCCCGGCGCCGGGAAGGAGAAGGATCTTCTCATTCTTCTTTCTGGCCCTTGTTTTGGAACTCATGGCGCCACCTCCTCCTCTCGTCGTTCCAGGATGGCGGGCCGCCCGGTCCGGTTGCGCAGCACGAGGCTGATCTTGCGCCGGACCCCTCCGGACCAGCCGATGCTTTCAATCCTGCTGGTCGGGTCGTTGGCGCCGAGCCGGCGGCCCACCACCTCGCGCTGCACGAAGGGAACGCCCAGCAGATCGATGACTTCGGTGGCATTCTGGAACGGCAAATCGTCTTCCGTCCCCCGGAGGCCGTCCGGCCCCACGACCCGATCCCGCACCGCCAAGGCGTCATCGATGGTGACTTCCGCCGCCCGTGCAATCAATTCCGGATCGGCCTCGTTGACATCGAGTCCCCCCCCGCTCCAGACCGTAAACCAGTCCCGCCAGCCGGGGTTCACCGCTTCCAGCAGGTCCATTCCGAGCACCTGACGCATCTCGTCGAGCGAGTAAAACGGCCGGTTGAACGGCCGGTTCAAATAGCCCATCTCCTCGTAGGTTTCGTACTCCGCGCCCTGCAGCTCCTCGAGGTCGTCGCCATCCACCCAGTCCACGAGGGCGTCCACCAGTTCCGCCGCCACGTCCTCGTCGAGGCCCCATTCCACAAAGAGTTCCCGCAAAAACGCCTTGTCCCCCGAGGAGCCGTCCGGCTGCGGCATCAGGAGCAGGTTGATGTTGAAACTCCCCCCCTCGGACGTCAGCGTCACCCTGAATCCCTCGGAACCCCCCTGAAAACTCTGCGCAAGGATCGGGTCCGACCGCTGCACCACCGGGTTCGCGCCGACCGCAATCCCCATCTCGGCAAGCTGCCGGGCCCGCGCCCCGTGCACCTGCGCCGTCACAAGGTCGATCTCATACTTGAGCAGGCGAACCGCCGTGAAAACCGCCAGACTCAGGATCGACATCAGCCAGAACACCGCCACAAGGGTGCTGCCACTCCTGCACTGGAAGTTCCCGGTCACCATCTAACGTCCTCCCCCGGGTCTCTTGATTTCCACCCTCCCGGCCCGGGGCGCCCCGGCATCCTGTCCGTCGTCGTTGCCGTCGCCCTGCTGCTGGTTGTTGCCGCCGCCGGCCCCGGCCTTCCGCTGGAACGATCGCATGACGGTCGCAGGATTGACCTTCGGCGGGATCCAGAAGTAGTGCACGACCTGCTCGCCGTTGCGGGAAAAAAGGACATTCAGTTCGAGTTGCAGCGGCATACGGCCGCGCACATCCCATTCTTCGGTCCATTCGAGCGTCCGCCCGTCCAACGCCCACCATTCAAAGCGCCAAACATCCCGCAGCAGCGTGATCTCCGCCACCGGCTCGGCGGACACGTCCACCGTCGGATCACTTTCGTTCAGAATCGGCTCCTCGTAGTAGCGCAGGACGATGTCGAGGTCCCCGTCGCGCCGCAGCACTGCGGAGAGCTGGATCGCCTCCGCCGAGATGGCCTGCCCGGCCCACGAAAACGAAACCGGCACGTTCTGGAAGGTGAGATCGCTCGTCCAATGCGAACCCGCATCGTCCCGTCTCAACTCCATCATGGCGTTGCCGGGAAGCTGCTCGAAGTTGCGTTCCAGAAAGCCGAGAAAGGCCTCCTGCGCGATGAGGCTCGCCCCCTCCTCCGTCATGGTGCGCGACAACGCAAGGCTTCCGTTCGCCAGCGCAAAGACGCCGCGAAGCACGAAACTCGCGATCAACAGCGCCAGCACCACTTCCAGAAGGAAGTAACCCCGCCGTCGCCTATGGCATGTAAAGCCTCGCATAACGCCAAGTATCCGCGCTCACCTCCTGCCATTCGTTCTCTTCCCACCACACCGCCTTCACTTCGATGCGGAACATCTGTTGCAGGAGCTGACCGTCCTGGTTCTCCATCTCTTCGATCGGTTCGATGGTGGTCTCGATTTCCACCCCCATTTCTTCGAGGGCCTTGGTGGTCACGCCCTCCTCGAGTTTCGGAAGCGACATGGCGGCCCGCAGCTCGCTGTCCACGATGCGCGCCAGAACCATCTCCTTGCGAGCCTGGCCCGCAATCCGCCCGATGCTGTTGAGCGCCACGCTCAACGCCGTCCCCGCAATCGCAAAGAGCGTGAGCGCCAGGATGACCTCCATCATGACGAAACCCCGCCGGGAAACCTCTCGGGCCGCCTTCATTCGATATGCATCTCCTCCTCATCCACCCGCGCCGTCAGCGGATGCATGTGCATGATGATCCAGTTCCCCTCGTGTTCGATCTTGAGCGACACGGGCTCGCACAATCCGGACCGCTGGAACTGCCAGGTGACGAACTCCTCCTCGACCGGCCGCACCCAGAGAGCCTCCTCCACACCCCAGCGCCGCAGGGAAACCTCCGTATCGAGATCAAACTCGTCGTAGACGACTTCCATCGTCTCGCGCTCCTCCATTTCCTCCCACGAGGTGAAACCGTCGTCCACCGGCGGCGGCGCCTCGGTGTCGGCGCCGATCAGGAGCACCTTGGTCTCCTCGATGCGAAGCCAGAAGGGCTTCTGATACAGGACCGCCATGGCATGACCCCGGGACGACAACGCCTCCAATTGCGAGGCGGTCCTCCGCAATGCGCGCTCGTCCTCGCCGGCCACGTAGCTGATCGACCCGATGCCCACCAGCAGCGCCACCAGCGAAAGGGCAATCACAAGCTCAAGGAGCGTCATGCCCGGCCGGGAGCGCCAGCCGGCCAGAACTCTACTCGAGTTCCTGGCTGCTGATGTCGTCATCCGTGTTCAGTTGCTGGTCCGCCCCCATCGAGATAATCTCGTAGGTCTTGGGATCCTTCGTCCCCGGATACTTGTAGATGTAGTCCTGGTTCCATGGGTCCTTCGGGAGCGTCCGGAACTGCTTCTTCCACCGCTTTGGTTCGGGAGCGGTGGTGGGACGCTCCACCAGAGCCTCGATCCCCTGCGTTTCGGTCGGGTACATCCCGGCCGACAGGTGGTAGGCCTCGAGCTTCGCCGCGATCTCACGCATCTTGGCCTGCGCGGCCTGATCCCGCGCCGCGTCACTGATCCCCCCGGAAAAGGTGATCGCCGCTCCAAGAATCAAGGCGATGATCCCCAGAACGATGACCATCTCAAGGAGGGTGAAACCGCGGGCCGGCCCCCGCCCGCGACGTGCCGTTTCTCTATGATTCGCATTCATGAACAATCCTCGCGTTTTAATACAATCTACAGCCGTTCTAATGCCTTTCGATCGGAAATTTGTCCCGAAAAATCCGCTTGCGAAGGGCGTTTCCGCGGCCGTCGCACCTCCTCCAGCCGGAGGCATGGCTCTCTCTGCGAGCGGCCCCGCCGGTTTCCGCCGCCTCCCTCCCGTCGGCCGCTTTTTTCGCCGCTGGTGGTTGAAAAATCATGATTGACGCCGTCGCGGCCGGGCTTCACCTAGCCGTTTCACCAGCTCGGATCGAATGAAAAAAGTGCTGATTATCGGCGCGGGCGGCGTTGGCACGGTGGTGGCGCACAAATGCGCCCGCCATCCGGAGGTCTTTTCCCGGATCGTCCTTGCTTCCCGCACCAGGGAGAAGTGCGACGCCATCGCGGACGACGTCGAGGCCCGGACCGGGCGGCGCATCGAAACCCGCCGGGTGGACGCCGACGAGCCGGACCAGGCCGTCGCCCTTCTGGAATCCTGCCGGCCCGACCTCCTGATCCACGTGGCCCTCCCCTACCAGGACCTCGTCCTGATGGAGGCCTGTCTGGCCGCCGGCGTGCACTATCTCGACACCGCCAACTACGAACCGCCCGACGTGGCCCGCTTCGAATACAAATGGCAGTGGGACTACCATGACCGCTTCCGGGAGGCCGGCCTGTGCGCGCTGCTGGGCGCCGGCTTCGACCCCGGCGTGACAAACGTCTTCACCGCATGGGCCGCAAGGCGCCACTTCGACGAGATCCGCCAACTGGACATCGTCGACGTCAACGGAGGCGATCACGGCCGCCCGTTCGCCACCAACTTCAACCCGGAAATCAATATCCGCGAGGTCACCGCCCCCTGCCGCCACTGGGAGGACGGCAGGTTCGTCGAGTCGCCCGCCATGTCGGAGAAGCGCTCGTTCACCTGCCCGGAAGGCGTCGGAACCTTCACCGTCTACCGGCTCTACCACGAGGAACTGGAATCGCTCGTCAGGCATTTCCCGTCGCTTGAGCGCGCCCGCTTCTGGATGTCGTTCTCGGAAAACTACCTCAAGCACCTCGAGGTCCTCCGGAACGTCGGCATGACGTCCATCACGCCGGTCGAATACCATGGCCGGCCGATCGTGCCCCTGCAGTTCCTGAAGGCCGTCCTGCCCGACCCGGCCAGCCTTGGACCCACCACCACCGGCCGGACGTGCATCGGGTGCATCGTGCGCGGGGTCCGCGGAGGCGCGCCCCGGACCGTCTACCTCTACAACATCTGCGACCATGCCCGGTGCTTCGAGGAAACCGGCGCGCAGGCGGTCTCCTACACCACCGGGGTCCCGGCCGTCATCGGCGCCATGCTCATGCTTCAGGGATCATGGCTGCGCCCCGGCGTGTGGAACATCGAGCAATTCGACCCCGACCCGTTCATGGAGGCCCTCCCGTCTTTCGGCCTGCCATGGAAGCTCTCCGAGTCGGACCCCCTCCCCCCTCCCTGAAAGGCGACCGGGGAGAAGGGCGAGCCTCCTCCCCGGACAACCGATGTCCCTGTCAATTGCCTGTCTGAAACTGAACTGCCGTTCACTCCTCAGACGAAGCAATCCGGGCCCTATGCAGATTTTCTGTCGTTCAGTAAGCCACGCGGGTGGTCCGCCCGTCGCTGAGGACGCGGACGCGCTGGCCGACCGCGAACGGCTCGCGGGGATTGACCTCCTGCACCACCGCGATGGTCTTGCCGCTGTCGAGCCGGACCGTGATTTCCACCCCCTGGCGCGATCCGAGTCCCTGCGAGGCATGGGAGCCGATCACGGAACCGGCGGCGGCGCCCCCGATCGCGCCCGCGGTCCGGGCGGCGCGGCCGCTGCCGATATTGCTGCCGAGGAAGCCCCCCGCGATGCCGCCAAGAACCTTGCCGGACTGCGCGTCGCCTTCGATCTTGACGTTCTTGAGGGCCACGATCTCACCCATTTGCACGGTCTGTCCGCGCCTCGCCTGGTCCCGCGAATAGGTGTCGCCCGTGAGACTCTGTTCGGCGCACGAGACCAACAGGAGACCCGCCGCCATGGTTGGTAGGATTGCGAATTTCATCGCCGCAAATACACGGTGGAAACCGCCCGTTGTAAAGCCGTGAGTGGGGCGCCATTCAAAGACCGTCCGGGGTTCCGGAATCCTTGCAGCCTGAAGAGCGCTGCAATTGAGTCAAGTTCTTGCGGAGTGAGAACAACGAATCACCAACATCCGCCTCCGCAGCCGGGGGGCCGCTTCTCATCCAGCCCCGGACGCACGAAGGACTTCGCGGCGGGCAGGGCGTCACGCACGCCGCGTTGGAGCCGCCCGAGGATGGCCAGCATTTCCTCCTCCCGCGTCAACCGGATCACCAGCGAATACCGCTGGGGCCTCGACCGATGGCAACCTGAACGGCCACCCCGGGCCGCCGGTTTTGGAGTGCGGTGGCAGAGTCCCCACGGGACGGAGACACCGCTTTGCCCATTGACGATACGCTCCGCCACCCCCCGTGGTCTCGTCCATGCCCTCCACGCCCCGAAGACCGCCAGTTTGCCGTTGCATACCCTGCCCGCTGTTCCACCCTGAACCACCATCCGCAAGCGGTGCCGCCGGTCTCCCGCCGTGGCGGAAGACCTCTGCCACCGCCCTCCGGATCCCCCCTCCCATGTCCGCCGTCCGCCAGCGTCTCCTCGACCTCCTCGCCGCCGGGCGCGTGGCCAACCTTCCCTCCGTCGCCTCGAACGTCTTCCTCGGGATCGCGCTGGGCCATGCCATGGGGCCCCCGGCCGAGTCCCGCGTCCTCGTCATGCCGGCTCTCGCCGGAATCCTGCTCTACCTTGGAGGCTGCTTCCTCAACGATTGGCGGGACGCCGCGTGGGATGCGCGGCATCGGCCCGAGCGGGCCGTCCCGGCCGGGAGATGGCGTCGCTCCCGCTTCGGTCTTCTTGCCGCCGTGCTCCTCGCCTTCGGCCTCTTCTGCGCCGCCATCATCAACCTGGCCTGCCTTGTTGTCGCCACTCTGCTTACGATCTCGATCTTCCTCTACACCTGGCTTCATAAGAAAACAGCCTGGTCCGCCCTGCTCATGGGACTCTGCCGGGCGCTCCTGTATCCTCTGGGCTATTTCTCCTCCTCCCCCGACCTCGACTTCATCGGCTACTCCGGGGTGATCTACAGAATCAACGTCTTCGGATGGACCACCATTCCGCTCTACGCCCCCGTCGTGAATGCGCTCTTGCTGCTTCTGACCTTCGGGCCTCCGTGCGCGGGACTCTTGAGCTACATCGCAGGCGTCAGTCTCATGGCGAGGTTCGAGTCCCGTGATCACGTCCATCGTTCCTACCTTCTCATCGCCATGGGGCTCATCTTCCTTCCAGTCTTCACGCACAGCTATATTTGGGCACAAGGGTGGTCCGGGGAGTTCCTGATATCGCCCATTCCGTTCCTTGCGGTCGCCGTCACGGGCTTGATCCTGATTCGCTCCAACGTGCGGCGCGGGGTGGGTCTCTTTCTCGCCGGAATCCCGCTGGTCGACCTCATCCTTCTCCTGCCGGTCGCGTTGGCACAATATCACGATCCGTTTCACGACGTGCAGCACCCCGAAGTCCTCCTCTTCCCCGCCGTCTCCCTCGCCGCCTTCCTTCTCGCCCTCCTCCTCCAGCGCCTCGCACCCGCAACTTGACCGGGGCAACGAATTCCGGGTCCCTCCATGAATCCGTTGCCAAGGCGGTCCGTTCCGCCTATACCACGGCATCCGCCCTGCGTGGGAGCACCCAACTACCGGCCATCATGAACTACCCGAAAATCGGCATCCGGCCCGCCATCGACGGCCGCCTCGGCGGCGTGCGCGAGTCCCTCGATGAGACCACCATGAACCAGGCCCGCGCCACCGCGGCCCTGATCAGCGGAAACCTCCGCTACCCGGACGGCTCTCCGGTGGAGTGCGTCCTCGCCGACACCAACATCGGGGGCGTGGCCGAAGCCGCCGCCTGCGCCGGGAAGTTCCGCCGCGAGAACGTCGGGGTGAGCCTCACCGTCACCCCCTGCTGGTGCTACGGCTCGGAGACCATGGACATGGAGCCCCTCATCCCCAAGGCCGTGTGGGGATTCAACGGCACCGAACGGCCCGGAGCGGTCTACCTCGCGGCCGCCCTCGCCGGCCACACCCAGAAGGGCCTCCCCGCCTTCGGCATCTACGGCCGCGACGTCCAGGAGGCCGGCGACACCAACATCCCCGCCGACGTCCGAGACAAAATCCTCAACTTCGCGCAGTGCGGACTCGCCGCGGCCCTCATGCGCGGCAAGTCCTACCTCTCGATGGGCGGCACCTCGATGGGCATCGCCGGCTCCATGATCGATTACACCTTCTGGGAGAAATTCCTCGGCATGCGCGTCGAGGACATCGACATGTCCGAGTTCGCCGGCCGCCTCCGGAAGGAGCAATACGACCACCACGAATACCAGCGCGCCCTCGCATGGACGAAGGAGCACTGCCTCGAAGGCAAGGACTACAACAGCCCCGAAACCCGGCGCCCCCGCGAAACCCTCGACCGCGAACTGGAGGACTCCGTCAAGATGACCCTCATCGCGCGCGACCTCATGGCCGGCAACCCCGCCCTCGCCAAGATGGGCCTCGGGGAACAGGCCCACGGCCACAACGCCATCGCGGCCGGCTTCCAGGGACAGCGCCAGTGGACCGATCACTTCCCCAACGGCGACTTCCTCGAAACCATCCTCAACACCTCCTTCGACTGGAACGGCAGGCGCGCCCCCTACATCGTCGCCACCGAGAACGACGCCCTCAACGGCGCCGGCATGCTCTTCGGTTACCTCCTCACCAACACCGCCCAGATCTTCGCCGACCTGCGCACCTACTGGAGCACCGACGCCATCAAGTCCGCCAGCGGCAAGACCCCCTCCGACCCCCTCGTCAAGGACGGCATCCTCCACCTCATCAACTCCGGCCCCGCCGCCCTCGACGGCACCGGCCAGTGCACCGGACCCGACGGCAAGCCCGCCATGAAACCGTTCTGGGACATCACCGACGAGGAGGCCGCGGCCTGCCTCGCCCACAGCCGCTTCCACCCGTCGATCACCGAATACTTCCCCGGCGGAGGATGGAGCGTCAGCTACAAGACCCGCGGAGGCATGCCCGCCACCATGATCCGCCTCAACCTCGTCGACGGACTCGGCCCCGCCCTCCAGCTCGCCGAAGGCCACACCGTCGACCTCCCCGACGAGATCCACGACGTCCTCAACGAGCGCACCAACCCCACCTGGCCCACCACATGGTTCGCCCCCACCCTCACCGGCAGCGGCCCGTTCCGCAGCGCCTACGAGGTCATGAACAACTGGGGCGCCAACCACTGCGTCATGACCTGCGGCCACGTCGGCCACCTCTACCTCACCCTCGCCTCCATCCTCCGCATCCCCGTCTACATGCACAACGTCCCCGAAGAACGCGTCTTCCGTCCCTCCGCATGGCGCGCCTTCGGAACCGCCAACCTCGAAGCCGCCGACTTCCGCGCCTGCGCGGCCTGCGGGCCGCTCTACAAGTAGGCGCCGGAAAGGCAGTCAGCCGACCTCAAAATCGAGCCCGGTTCATTGATAGTCAAGATCGCCTGTTCGAGGGTGAATCCGCGCTCTTGGGCGCACTTTTCCACATGGGCGGTGGTGTGCTATTCGTAGGACGTCACGGCAGCCAAAGGGTGGATTCGGAGCAGCCCGAGGGGACAGCAACCCGAGGGGACAGACCCCATATGGGGCCCCGGAAGGGGGCTTCGGAAGCGTGTTCTCCATTCCCACCTGCCGTATCAGACCATCTCCGCTTCGAATCCCTGAAGCTGGCAGAAGTCCTTCAGTTCCCGGGCGAATTCGCCGTAGAAGAAGAGCTGGTGGAAGCCCGGGAAGGAAAGCACCTCCCGGTCGCCGTCCATCTTGACCAGGACCGAGACCACGCAGCCGCCGGCCGGAGGGACTTCAAGGTTTTCGAGGACCGTGCCGGTCGAGATGAGGAAGCGGGATCGTTCCTTTTTCCCTTTCCCGGCGCCCCCCGGCAGGACGTCAAGGCACGTGATGCGTTGTCCTTCGCGCCAGATCGTGCGCGGCACCGCGTCGCGGTTGCCGTGATGATGCTTCAGGTCGAACCGCTCGGGCGGCTCGTCGAATCCGTTCAGTTTCGTGGGACAGGAGCAATGGGCGCCGATGATGCCTCCGACGGCTGTCTCCGGCACCGGGTCCTGTTGAAATCCAGGCCGGTCGAACAGGTGCTGGACGACGACATGGGCCGCCACCGCCCCTGGATCCGCCTCGCACGCCGCCGGGATTGCGTCGTCGTTCATGCGGGACCAGGCGATGCACGGCAGGCTGACCTCCGATTTGCCGAGGGCGCCAAGGCAATCCATCGTGATGGCGTCGCCCTGTTCCTCTTCGAGGATGCGGGCCGCGACGAAGTAGGACTTCACGCCATTGCGGACGTCCTGTTCGCTGGCGTCCGTGCGTTTCCTCGCGCCCTTCAGGTAGCGCTCGGCCAAGGCTCTGACCTCGGCCGTCTCGGACATCTCCCGGTAGTACTCGAGGAAGGTGCCGGCCGGGACGTGGCGGAGCGTGATCCCGGTGTCGCCCAGCGGCCATTCGCTTCGTTTGTTGCCGCGGAGAACGACACAGCGGGTGCGCCGCATCCTCGCGCCGGCCTGCAGCATCTTCATCCCGAAGAGGGCATGGCTGAAGTCGTCCGTGGCGTGGACGACACAGCCCGGGGCGCCCGCCAGCCTGCTCGTATTGGTCGTGAAAGACGTTCCGAGCGGCGAGTAGATCACGGTCGGGATGCCGCTCCCGACCGCTTGGTAGGCCGTCGGCCAGGCATGCTCCTGGCGGTCCAGCACGACCACCATCAATCCGTCGACGCCCGCCGCTTTCGCCTCTTCGAGCCATTGACCCGCCTCCTTGGAGCTGTAGATCGGGGCGGACCGGAGGTCGAACAAGATTCCCAGCGCTTTCGCCTGCTTGACCATCGCGGCCGCGTATTTCTTCCTGGCGGCCTCCCCGTCGTAGACCTGGCCGGGCCAGCGCATCCCGTACTCGCCACGCCGCCGCACGAATGCCGCCTTCACCTTGGGAACATACTTCGAGGCCGGCCCGCAGGCGCGAATCCTGCGGATCCCTTCCGCCTCCGCCGCGAACAGGGAACCGAAGCGCCCGAGAACGAGCGGCGCAATCGTCGCCCCGGCCGAGCGCACAATAAAGCGACGTCTTCCGACAGCCCCATGCGGGCATCCGGCATGCAGGGGACATCTTGAAGTCTCCATGGTCTTTCCTTCATACTTCGCGGCGTTCGAGCTTCTTGCAGCCCGCCAACCGAACCGGTCATCGCCTTCCGATCGACGACCCCCGGTCCGGTCCGGGGCGAAGCTCCCATTGACGAACCGCCCTGTCGCATCGCTATTGCAGGACAGTTTTGACACCGATGAAGATTTACGTGCTCAAGCAGGAACAGCATCTGCCTGTCACGCCGGAGGAGGCTTGGGACTTCTTCTCCTCACCGCGCAACCTCGACGCCATCACTCCGCCCGACCTCGGCTTCCGCATCCTCCACGACCCGGAAGAAAAAATGCACGAGGGGCAGATCATCACATACAAGGTCAGAATCGCTCCCGGAATCCGGGTGCCGTGGGTCACCGAAATCAAAGCGGTCGAACCGCCCGTCGCCTTCGTCGACGAGCAGCGGGCCGGACCCTACCGGTTCTGGCATCACCGGCACGCCTTCGAACCGGTCGCGGACGGCGGAGTCCGCATGACCGACGTCGTTCACTACGCCCTGCCTCTCGGACCGGTAGGTTCCCTCGTCCACGCCCTCTTCGTCCGCCGCAAGCTCGAGTGGATCTTCAAATGCCGCAAATCACTGCTCGCGGAACGATTCGGGTCTCCCTCTCCCGAATCCCAACGCTGATTCACGGCGGGATGAAGCCTCTCCGCCTGCCGCACCTTCGGAACCGCCAACCTCGAAGCCACCGACTCCCTCACCTGCACCACCTGCGGCCCGCTCTCCATGGCAGGGGTCCGTCAAGAGTGCCACGGACTTGAGAGAAGCTTTGTCGGGAACATGTTGGCACACAGAGCGTGATCGACAAAGCTCCCGACGAAGTCTCTCCGGAGCGGCGCCCAAGCTCGTGCCGTTGGCGCAACGTGTGATGTCAATCCTCCCTGCGCCTGCTCCGGTGTTCCCGGCGCTTCCGGTAGAGGCGTTCCGTGAAGCCCCCTTGCGCAAGGAAACCCCTCTCCAGCGACACGATCTGGCGCCCGATCAGGTAAGTCGCCTGGTTGACCAGGCAGAGAAGAGTGTTGGCGGCGGCCTCCGGTTCGGCTTCGGCGATCCCGTAGGGGTCCAATAAGTCGGACCCGTCGGACCTGTCGGACAAGTCCGACAAGTCCGACAAGTCCGACTTCTCGAACCACTCCTGCGGATAGCCTCGGTAGCGGTTGCGGACCTCCAAGGCCTCGGGATCCCTCTTGTCCCATCGGCGCAAGCCAGCTTGGCGGAGGTAGTCCTCGTAATCCAGCAAGAGTTCTTCGAGGCTGGCCTTGGCCACGTTCGTCAACTTCAGTTCGACCTTCTTCGAAGTGGCGGAGGCCACGCTCCCTTCGGCGAGGTTCTGACGCCCACTACGCGCCGCCTGCACCATCTGGTCATGCGTGCGCGATCGCTTCGAGATGAACCGGTCGCAGAAGATCCGGGTGCCGTCGTAGACCAACTCCGCGACCTGGAATCCCTTCAGTTTCCTATACCCCCCGTGCACTGGAAGGAGCCGGTCGGACTTGTCGGACTTGTCGGACCTGTCGGACTTGTCGGACCTGTCGGACTTGTCGGACCTGTCGGACCCGTCGGACCCGTCGGACCCGTCGGACTCCTCCAAGACCTGACGAACTGCCAGGACGATCCGGTTCACGAGGTCCCGCCAAGCCCGATCGTCCGTGGGAAGTCCTCCGGGACAGTTCTCCGGCGAAAGCGTTGCGATCCACTCCAGCCGCTTCAGAAGGCACTTTCCGCTCAAGCTCATAATGAGTGTTCTTATGTACAAATTTCTGTCTTGGCAAGGATCATTCCCACGCGGCGTTATTACCTGGAGCGCTCCAGAGGCAGCCGGGGTGGGGACGTAGTGGCCGGGGAAGGCTTCGCGATGCGATCTCGATGCTCTGGAACCCCATCCAAGTCCCGGATTGCCTGTTTCCGCACCTTGGCTCATACTGGACCGGTTGAGTAGTCCATGACAATGCTCATGCGTCCCTTGTGTGTCCGTGTATCGTCCCTGTTGGTAGCCGCCGCCGGCTCCGCCATGGCCGGCGCATGGACGCCCCTCTTCGACGGCAAGACTCTAACCGGCTGGGAGGGCAACAAAGCGGCCTTCCGGGTGGAAGACGGCGCCGTGGTGGCGGGATCCATGGAGAAGCCCGTTCCCCGCAACGAGTTCCTCTGCACCACCCGCGAGTTCGCGGACTTCGCCCTGGTGCTCAAGGTCAAGCTCAGCGGCGACCCGGAGAAGGCCAACGCGGGGATCCAGATCCGCAGCCGGCGCATCCCGGACCACCACGAGATGATCGGTTGCAAGGCCGACGTGGGCCAGCATTACTGGGGCAGCCTCTACGACGAGTCTCGTCGCCGCAAGATCCTGGCCAAGGCCGATCCCGAGGCGCTCAGGAAGGCTCTCGATCGCGACGGATGGAACACCTGTCGCATCCGCTGCGAGGGCCGCCGGGTGCGCCTCTGGTTGAACGGCCGCCTCACCGTGGACTACCTCGAGCCCGACCGGTCCATCGAGCAGAAGGGGATCATCGGCCTCCAGATCCACAGCGGTCCGCCCTGCGAGGTGCGCTACAAGGAGATCTGCGTCCGCGATCTCAGCGACGGCATCCCGTTCAAGGTGGCGCCCGTCAATCCGGAATCGAAGTTCGAGGCCGCGGGGCTGTTCGACGTCAACACGACCGCAGGCCGGACATCTTCTGCGGCGGATTCTGGTCCGAGGCGCCCACTTGGAAGAAGCACCTCGTGCGGAAACTCGAGCCGAAGAACGAATACTACAAC
>CAYPUM010000016.1:0-19977 GCA_964413545.1 uncultured Roseibacillus sp.
CCTGTGGCTGGCGTTGCTGGCAGCCGGCGGAACCTCGCTCCTGTTCGACGGCAGCCACATCTTCTCCCTGCATTCCGTGCCGCGGATCGAGTTCCTCCTCGTGGCGGCGCCCGCCGCGCTCCTCATGGGCAGGGCCGGAAACCGGCGCAACGGTTGAGCGGGGCCGGGCTCCGGTTGGCGATTTTCGGTTGGGCGCGGGGGCCGATTGGGGATTTCAAGGGTTTTGGCCGAAGGGGACGGGGGTCCGGCGTTGGGCGCGGTTGGCGAGCAGTTGGGGTTCCTGCTGGTAGCCGAGCTTGGCGAGCTTGCGTGCGGCTTCCGCCACGAGGCGCCCGTAGGTCGGGCGCGAGCGTTGCCCGCGGGGCCGGTCGCGGATGGCCTGCACCATGGCGAAGGTGAAGGCGCCGTAACTGACCGAGCCGTGCAGGTATTCGGAGGCCGTCTGCGTCTCGCGGCAGGCCGCGCAGACCAGCGGGAGATAAGGCCCGAGTTTGGCGGTTTTGCAGTCCTTGTGCAGCCGGCCCAGCCGTTCGCGCAGGCGGTCGTACTTTTTGTACGGCAGGTCACGCAGTTCCGTGGCGCGGCCGATCCGCCGGACGTCGCCGGAGCGGCCGTAGTAGGCGGCCCGGACGGCCGCGGCGTCCTCGCGGGTCTCCCTGTCGACATACTCGGGCGGGAGGAATTCCGGGTTCAGTGCGGCTCCGAGACCTTCCTGCTCCCACATCTGGAGGCCGGCGTTCCACCTCCGGCAGGGGTGCTCGATGTCGGGCGGACCGCTGACCGAACGCACCGCGGGTCCGCCCGGGCGCGCCACCCCGCCGGAATGGCAGCAGTCAAGGAACATCATGAAGTGGCTTTCCGGCGGCAGGTCGGCGTAGAAGGGCTGCAGGTCCCGGTCGCGGACCCCGCCAGAATTACTAAAATCGTAGTCGTAAGTGACGAGGATTTCCTCGCGCTGGTCGGCCTCGCCTTCGGCGTTGAGCGAGGGGACGAGGCATCCGTGCCCGCTGAAGGCGAGAAAGCGGTGGTCGCCGGGGCGGACGTCGCCCAGCAGCCACTGCAGATGATCGAGGACGTTCTCCCGGCTCGCGCGCCGGTTGTGGAGGAGACGGATTTCGCGCGGCTGGAAGCCGGCTTCCTGGAGCGCCGCGCTGAGGAGGTAGGTGTCGTTGACGCCGCCGGCAAGCGGCGGGATGGCGGCGTCGCGGCAGCGGTCGATTCCGACCAGGACGGCCCGGCGGGCGGGCGGGCGGGCCTCGCGGGCGCGCCGGGCGCGGATTTCGCTGGTCCGGCGGGTCCATGTCCTCCCGGCGCGGATCGGCTTCCAGACGTGCTCGGCGGTGGTGTGGTGGCCGAGGTATCCCGCCCCGCTGTGACCGTAGGCATGCCGCACCTTGAGGTGGGTGAAATGCCCGGCGCGGATATGGTCGAGCGGCGTCACGAAGAGCGGATCCCGCGGGTTGTGGAGATTGAACCAATGCCGGGCGCGGACCGGGATCTGGCGGCCCCCGAACTCGCGGCGCAGGAAGGCGTTGCCGATCTGGGTTCCCATGGTGACGAAGTAGCGCTCCGCCATGAGGGCGGGCTCCTCGGACAGGCAGGCATCGTAGGCGAGGAGCCCGCCGAAACTGTGCGCGATGACCAGTTCCGGATCGTGCCGGCGGATCGTCTCGACGACCCGTTTCCGCAGCGCGGCCCGCAGGTGATCGTCGTGAGCCCATGCCGCCACCTGCCGAGCCATGAAATACATTTCGTCGCTGAGCACGAGCCCCCGCTCGCGCCGGAACCACTCCCCGGCGCGGGTCGCGAGGTAGCTTCGCAGCAGGTCGGAAGCCACCCTGAGATAGTCGAGTCCGTCCGGCGCGGGGAACTCCCGGACCACGTCCTCGTATCGCAACACGCCGGGGTGGGCGTCGCCTCCGGGCCCACTTTCCGGTCCCAGCGGGTTCTCGACCGGGAACTCGATCCCCGCCAGCCGCGCCGCGTGCTGGATCTGCCCCACCCAGTGCGGAACCCACTGCCGCAATTCTTCCTCGCCTTCGTGAAAGCCGAGGCCATGGACGAACATCACCCTCATGACGGGCCCTTCATAGGACCCGCGGGCCGCGGATCAAGTCCGCGGTCGGTGCGCCGCCATTCCGGACCGCTGGCTGGCGGATCACGCTCGAGTCAGTCAGTTCGCGGTTCTCGCGGGGGATGATGCGGCCGAAGTCGTTTGCGACGGGAGGCCGTCGCGGCAGGCGGCGAGGGCCGTGAGGGTGTAACCGGTGCCGTAGGCCTGGTGGTAGTCGTAGAGCGGGTAGTCCCACCACGAGCCGTCCCTTTCCTGTTTCGACAGGAGGATCCTGGCGTAATGCCCGTGGTAGAGGGGGCGTTCCCCGGCGGGCAGGAGGGCGATGCAGTCCATGGCGTAGTAGTGGCCGTAGTAGTAGAAGTACCCCGAGTTGGCGAAGTGGGTTTCGTGAGGAACGGGCCGTTTGCGGGCGATGTCGACCCATCCGTTGCGCAGGATGAGGCGGTCGAGCCAGATCCTGACGACCTCGTCGGGGACCGAAGCGGGGTCGTAAGCGCGCCGGGCGGCATTGCACGCCTGGGAGCGGCACAATGAACCGCCGGGGCGGTTGATCCCATGGCGCGGACGGTAGCGGTGGGCGTCCGAATACAGGTAAGCGAAATCCGGAGTCTGTTGACGTTCGAGAAAGGCGAGCCCGCGGCGCACCTCGCGCTCCGGAAGGGGAAGGTCCATCACGTCGCGAGCCCGCTTGAGCGCAAGCAGGACCGTGGCGGTCGTGAAACTCGTCGGCATGCCGGACGGCTTCCGGGTGATTTCGTCGAAATCGTAATACCCCCATCCGGCGTTGACGTCCTCGTAGCGCTTCAGCAGGTCGATCTGCCGGGCCGCAAGGTTCCGGAGGGCGGATCGCCGGGTTTCGTCGCCATCACGGAATTCGTAGAGGGCGCCGAGCGCCTTCAGGGCGTAGGAATGCCCCCAGGTATTGTACATGGTGCGCAGGTCGGCGCGCCGCAGCCGGGGAAGTTCCCCGAGGAAATACTGCTCGGCCGCCTCAATGGCGGCGACCGTGGCGGGCCGCCGGTCACCGCTGGCGAGCAACCCTTCGAGGGCCAATCCGCTCGAGCCGGCCCGGAAGGCATGGTGCGCGCCGGGGATGGGCGCCGCGATATTGAGCCCCTTGGTGCGCGTCGGGCCGCCCCACGAACCGTTCTTGTTCTGCGTCGCCACGAGGAAATCGACACCCCGCCGGATGGCCTGATCGATTTCCGCCCGGGACGGCGGGTCGATCTCGGGGAGAGGCGGCAGCGAGGACTGGTAGGCGGGTTCGCGGTCCGGCGCGACGACCGCCGCGGGATCGGGCCCGGCGGCCACAAAAGCGACGGGGCACAGGGCGGCCGGGAGCAGGAACTTGCGAAGGACAGCCATCACGATTTCTCTGATTCGGCGGGAACAACGACCACCTGCCCCGGCTCGAGGCCGGACCGGATCTCGACCTTGCCGTTCGACTCCATGCCGGCTTCGACCGGCGCCGAATTGGTTTCATCCCGGCCGGTCTTGACGAGCACGGTGTAAGAGCCGTCGGCCTCTTCATGGAGGGCGCCCGACGGGATCGCGATGGCCTCCGGCACGTCGTAGACCGTCACGACAACGCGGCCCTTCATGCCGGGAACGGGGTCGAGACCCGCGGGGCGCTGCCCGGGCGCCAGCACGACGCGAAACTTGCGGTCAAGGCCGGGGTGGCTCGCCACTTTCGTGACCGTGACCGGCACGCGGGAATGCGGGGCGGCGGCCGGGGCGGCAAAACCGCTCTGGCCCGGCTCAAGGCGAGCCACCTCGGTCTCCTCGACGAAGGCGTCGAGTTCCAGCGCGACGTCGTCCGGCACCACCGTCGCAAAGACCGTCCGGGGCGGAATCTTGCCGCCCGGCTTCATGAACTTCGCCGCCGAGCCGGCATCCCACCGGCCGTCCCCGATTTCGCCATGGTAAACCCGCCCCTTGGCCGGCGAGCGCAGGTGCATGCGGTCACGGTCCCGCCTGAGTTCGGCGTCCTTCCCGGCGGCGCGCTGGTTCTCGGTGCGAAGTTTCTTGACGTCGAGATGTTTCTGTTCGAGCGAGCGGGGCAAGCTGTCGCGCTGGGTTTCCCATGCGAGGGTGGCGGTTTTGAGGGCCTCCCCGGCATCGACGGCCTCGCGGGGCAGGGCGGTTTCGAGAGTGCGCCTTGAGGTGATGCGGGCTTGTTTGAGATGGAACTGGGCGTCGTCGACCTGCGAGCGCTGGCGTTTCAGGATGATTTCCTCGGTTTCCTCGGTGAGGTCGTCCTCTTTGTACATCTTGAGGAGCTGCTCGAGTTCCTCGGTGGCGTATTCGAGGTAGCGTTCGGCCTGTTCGACGGACCGCCGGGCTTGTTCTTCCCGCAGCGGGCGCCCGACGTTTTCGAAGTAAGCGAGGTCCTCGCGGGCGCGCTCGTGCAGGCGCCGGGCGGAGTCGAGTTCCCGCGGGACGGAGGTTTCGAGGGTGGCGAGTTCGCGTTCGGCTTCGGCGAGGGCCAACTCGCGCAGGCGGGCCGTGAGCTTCTGGCCGGCGATCTGGCGATCGAGTTCTTCGGTGTCAAGGACGACGACCGGTTCGCCCTTCTTGACGGTCCCTCCCTGGTCGACGAGCTCGACGATGGTGAAATCGGTCCACGCCTCGGGGTCGATCCGGAGGGGATGCGCCTTGGCCGGCAGGAAGGTGGCATCGAACGACGCCGTGACCGTGAAGGGAGCTTTCTCGATTCGGAGTTCCTCGGCGATGGCGGGGGCCGCGATCGCCAGGACCAACATTGACAATGGATGCTTCATGACTTCATTCAGTAAGATGGGCCGCCCGCAGGCAATCACCCGCCCGCCTTGCAGGCCAGCCAGATGGTGTGGAGACGCCTTCGTTTCCCCTTGCGGGAAGGAGGCACACTCTCCCGGCTGACGTCGAATCCAGCCTGGAGGAGGCGCCGCTCGAAAGCGGTTCCGGAAACCCTGCTGCATACTGCCAGCAAACCGCCGTTTTTCAATCCCTCACGGGCACGATCGAGAAACGACGGCCGCGGAAGATCGCGTGCATCGACGACCTTGGCAAGGCCGGCGTCCATCCGGGCGTCGATCAGGATGGCGTGGTAGGCGTCGCGCGCGTTCCGGAGCGCCTCGGGGAGTGCCTCCCGGCGCCAATCAAGGCGCGGATCGCCCAGTTGGCCGGGGTGAAGATGACCAAGGAATGCGCGATGCCATGCGAGAAGGGCGGATTCGGGCTCGGCCACGACGAAGGTGGCGCGCTTCTGCGGGAGAGCCTCCCGGGCGGCCGCCACCGCGAATCCCAGCCCGACGCCCCCCAACAGGAGACGTGGCTGCCGGACCCGGCGAAACGGGGCACAGGCGAGCCGGCCGAGCGCTTCCTCCGCGGCCGAGGCATCGCTGCTGAGCGAGGACCCTCCCCCGGATTGCAGAAAATAAGTGCCGTCGTGCTCGAACAGGGCGAGTTCCACTCCATCCGGGGCGGCGGCCTCGGCAAGCTTGAGGGTCGGCTTCATGGAACGAGGCAAGAGTCGGCATGAAAGCCGCGGAATCGAGCATTTTCTCCCCCCTCCGTGCTTGTCAGATCGACCGCCGACGGGATAGAACCTCATCCGTCATGTCAGAACAACCACCGCAACCGCAGACACCCCCACCCGCCGGAGCCGGCGGAGGACAGATTCCAGGCGCTGAAAAGAAGGTCATCGCCGGCATCCTTGGCATCCTCCTCGGGGGCCTCGGAATCCACAAATTCTACCTCGGCTACTCGAAGGAGGGAATTATCCAGATCGTCATCACCCTCGTCACCTGTGGAGCGGGCAGCTTGATCGGCCTCATCGAGGGCATCATCTATCTCACCAAGACGGACGAGGAGTTCGTTGCGACTTACGTCACGGGCCAGAAGGGCTGGTTCTGACGGGACGCCCGCCTCATGGCGCACCTGAGCGACAAGGAATGGCGGGAGCTGGTTCGCCTGCGGCGAGCCGTGGCCCGGGCCGAACAGGTCTTGTCCGGGGTGGATCGCGCTCTTCTGGCGGACTCCGGGCTGTGCAACACCGACGTCTTCATCCTCGAGCGGCTGGCGCGCAAGGGACCCCGGCCGGTCAACGGCTTGGCACGCCGGGTGGGCCTGACGAGCGGGTCGATGACGGCGGCAGTGCAACGACTGTGCCGCCGGGGGCTGGCGGAGACACGACGGGATGTCGAAGACAAACGGGTGGTGTGGGTGTCCCCGACCGCGGATGGCGAAACGCTGGCGGAGGCCTTCGCGCAGGACCGCCGCGAGGCCTTCGAGCGCATCTTCGCGGAGTGGACGACCCGCGAACAGTCCCTGCTGACGGGCCTCCTGAAGCGCCTTCGCAAGAGCGGCGAGCTGGGCCTCCCCGCCACGGGAGGAACCGGCGGCAAGGCGCCCTCAACCCTCTCGAAAACTTACCACGACCGGCCCTGAGAAGTGTTTTCGAGCCCTTGGCCGGCGCGCTGAAGATCGCGTCCGACACCGGAGACGGTGTTGCAGGAACCGAGGAACAGGGCAGCCGGGAGGGCAACGCACAAGAGGAACACAATGCGGCGTTTCATGACACGGAATTAACGCCTCCGGCCAGAATTGCAATTGATTAGTGCTTCTTAACTTCCACCGCGCGTGGTATGGTCGCGGCGCCTCTTCGGCATCCGGGTCGCAGCGGGCGGCCGGCGTCGCCGCTTGCCGGGCCGGAAGCCGGCGTTAGAGTCGCTCCAAGATTCGAACTCGTCACAAATGAGTCAGATTTTCCGACAGGGGCCTGCCTTCGTCTCGTGTCTCACGCGTCGCAGGATTGGTGCGGCGGTCTGAGTCATTCGCGCGCCGGGTTCCCCATCTTTACTCGCTTCATGGATACCATCCTCAATGTTCTCTACGGCGCGGCCCTGATCGCGGTGGTGGTCGGGTTGTTCAACGTCATCATTTTTGTCCACGAGCTGGGACACTTTCTCGCGGCACGGTGGCGCGGACTGCAGGTGGACCGGTTTCAGATCTGGTTCGGGAAACCGATCTGGAAGAAGGAACGGAACGGCGTGCAGTACGGGCTGGGCTGGATCCCCGCCGGGGGATTCGTGGCGCTGCCCCAGATGGCGCCCATGGAATCAATCGAAGGATCGAACCGGGAGAGCGAGGACGGGCGGCCGCTGCCGCGCGTGAAGCCGCTGGACAAGATCATCGTGGCCTTCGCCGGACCGCTCTTCAGTTTTCTGCTGGCCCTGACGGCGGGCGTGGTGGTCTGGAACATCGGCCGGCCGAAGGATTTTGTGGAATCGCAGGTCATCGGATACGTCGCCAAGGACAGCCCGGCCGAGGAAGCGGGCCTGAAAGTCGGAGACAAGATTCTCGAAGTCAACGGGGAGGCGGTCCATGGCTTTGTCGGCTCGCCCGCCCTCGACTCGATCCAGGAGAGCATCATGCTCAGCGAGGGGGATTCGATCACCTTCACCATCGAGCGCCCCGGGGTGGGAATCATCCAGCGCACCTCGGAATTCAAGATCCCCGAAACCAGCTGGTTCCGGCGCAAGGGCATGCGACAGGTGGGCATCTGGACAAAGAACAAGACCGTCATCGGCAAGGTCTCGAAAGGCAGCCCCGCCGACCAGGCCGGACTGAAAAAAGGAGACCTCGTGGTTTCCGTGGACGGCCATACCCTGAACTCGAACCGCGAGTTCGTGGAACTCGTCGAGCACTCCGGCGGCCGCCCGATCGAGCTGCTCGTCGAACGTGACGGCAAATTGCTGCCGCCGATCACGGTGCGCCCTCAGATCCCGCGAAACGAAAATCTCCCGGAGGAACTCCGCCGGCCGATGATCGGAGTGGGGTGGGGCGACACCGGAGAGTGGATCAAGGCGCCCTATCACCCCGACCCGTTCACGCAGGTCAAGGACAGCCTGCGCATGATGTGGGTGACGATCACCTCGATCGCTTCCCGGGAATCCAGCATCGGGATTCAGCATCTTTCGGGTCCGGTGGGGATCGGCGGGGCGATGTTCGACCTGCTTCGCACCCCGGACGGCTGGAAGCGGCTGTTGTGGTTCATGGTGTTGTTCAACGTGAACCTTGCGGTTTTGAACATGCTGCCGTTTCCGATCCTCGACGGCGGCCACATCGTGCTGGCGACCGGCGAGATGATTGCGGGCCGCCCGGTCAAGGCCCGGATTCTCGAGGTGGTGCAGACGGCCTTTGCGCTGGCGCTGCTGACACTGTTCCTGTTCATCACCTCGAAGGACATTGGAGACCGGCTCGGTTTCGGCGACCCCAAGGAATTCGAATGGTCGACGTCCACCGATACCTGACCACTAGCATCAGGACTTGCGACGAGCCGCATTCCGGGACAACCTGCAAGCCGCCGTGAGGAACTTTCCGGCTGCAACTTCGGTGAACGTGGCGCGGATGGCGTTCGTGCTGGTGTGCGAACTGGCGGGGATCGGCGCGGCGCTCAGCACCAAGGGGACGCACTTCGCGGTCCCGGTGTGGGCCGGCATGCTGGCGGGCCTTGGGGTGGCCGGGGTGGTTCTGTTCGTCGAGAGCTGCCTCGGGGCCTTCACCCTGCGGGGCTTCACAACCACCACCTTCGGGATTCTGGTGGGCCTGTTCTGCGCATGGCTGATCACGAAGCTCGGATACCAGTCGGCGGTGGCGGGAGTGGTCGAGGGCCTCAGCGCCGGGAATCCGCAGCTCGATGCGGCGGGGATCGCGAACACGCTCAACTTCGCGCTGAACATCTTCCTTTTCGCGAGTCTCGCCTTCCTTGGAGCGGTGCTGGCGATGCGCAGCGGGCGGGATGATTTCGCGTTCATCGTCCCGTATGTCCGGTTCCGGCAGGATGCCGCCTCGGGGCAGCCGCTGCTGCTGGATGCGGACGTCATCATGGACGGCCGGGTGCCGCGCATCCATGCCTCCGGGTTCCTGACCGGCCGCCTGATCGTCCCGCGCTTCGTTCTCGACGAGCTCAAGGTGCTGGCCGGCTCGCCCTCGCCCGGCAAACGCCAGCGCGGCGAACGGGGTCTCGACAGCCTCGAAGAAATGCAGAACGACAAAAACATCCGGATCTCGATCCACGACCCGCACGAAACCGCCAGCAACGCCGGAATGGACACCCGCCTTATCCAGACCGCCCGCATGCTCGGGGCCCGCCTCCTCACCACCGACGAAAACCTCACCAAGGTGGCCCGCCTCCAGAACGCCGAGGTCCTCAACATCAACGACCTCTCCGAGGCCCTGAAACCGGCGGTGGTCGTCGGCGAAAAAATCCGCCTCGCCCTCGTGCGCGGCGGCAAGGACGAACACCAGGCGGTCGGATACCTCCCCGACGGCACCATGATCGTCGTCAACCACGGCGCCCCGAAGATCGGAACCACCCAGGACGTCCTCGTCATCTCAACCCTCCAGACCAGCGCCGGTCAGATGGTCTTCGCCGAACTCTTCGATCCCGACGAAGCCGCGGCGTGACACCCGGACCCCAAAAAATCCCAGTGGCTTCCCGTGTGAGCGTTTGGGAGTGCGCATTGTCCTCTCACCCCGACTCGGTGATCGCTCGCATCCGAAGGATGATCGACAGAAAGTCAGGGTAGTTCTCAGGCCGCCTGAGCTAATCAGGTCCGAGTGAATCCTCGCGCGGCCCGGGATCAACTCGTCGCTCCGAGGTCTGTAGCGATCAAGGGACAGGTCCGTTCTCGAGTGGTGGCGTGAGGGGCTGTCACGGGTTGTATGATCCCCCGTAGCCCGGCTCGTACAACCGGAGGCCGGTATGTTCGGCGATTTCGGGGAAGTGGCGGTCGACCGCGTAGACCGGGATCCGGTCCTGCAGGGCGATGGCGGCGATGAGGACATCGAGCCACGGGACGGTCACGCCGTGATCGCGCAGCCTCCACGCCAAGGCGATGGCGTTTTCCCAATCCTCCGCGGAGCACCGGCGGAATGGGATCACGGCAAGGCACTGTCCAAGGCGCCTTCTTTCATTGCGGCGGGCCCCTCCAAGGATCTCCAGCCGGACCGGATCGCAGAGGAGGGTCTTGTCCTCATCGAGCAGGCCTTCCAAGGCGAGTTTGACCTCGATCCGCCCCTTGCGGCGCAGCCCTTCGATCCAGGCGGAGGAATCAACCAGAACCATGGATTCAATGCTCCGTGAGTGGAGGGACGGGATTGGCGGGATCGCGGCCGCCCTCGTCCATATCAGGATCCGGGTAGTCGAATACCCCCTCCCGGATCATGCGCCCGAATTGTCGGGCTTGTTGCCGGCGCACAAACTCCACGACCGCCTTCGCCAGCGCCGGACTCTTGTTCTTCTCACCTGTCAACGCCATGGCGGCCTCAACCGTCGCCTCGTCAATTTCAACGCTGACCCTCATCCCGCAAATATGATGCAATATGCTGCCTGATCAATAAAAATTTGCAGCATGTCGATTCGTATTGGGACAAGTGAGTTCTCGCTTCAGCCCCCCCGGCGGGCTTGCCCGCTGGAGGCAACGATTGTCAGCTACCGGGGCTGCAACCACATTCAGCCCGTGGGAGGCGCGAACGCTCCACGCACGGACCGATAAAGGGACAGGTCAGTTCTCACGGACCGATAAAGGGACAGGTCAGTTCTCACGGTTCAATTCTCGCGCGGCAACTCCCGTCCTTACCTCTTGCACTCCAACCCAAGTGCTGTATGCATTGATGCATGCGGACGACCATAGATGTGCCGAAGGAGCTTTTGGAGCGGGCCCGGGTCGTGATGGTGAAGCGAGGAATGACGTTTCGAGCGTTGGTTTTGGATGCCTTGGAGCAGGCGCTGGGGGCGGAGTCTGCTCCGTTTTCGTTGCGGGATGCCTCCGCGGGCACTCCGGCGGGCCGGGAGGGAGGCGTGTCCCCGGGGCGGATCAACGAGGCGATTGAAGAGCAACGCAAGGTTCGGAGGCGCTCATGATCGCGGTCGATACGAACATCCTGGTCCATGGACATCAACGGGAGGCCAGCCTGCATGAGCGAGCGCGAGAGGCGATCCGCGGCCTGGCCGAAAGCCCGGTTCCGTGGGGAGTATGCTACCACAGTCTGGTGGAGTTCTACGGGGTGGTGACACAACCGCGATTATGGCACGAGCCGTCCACTCCGGTCCAGGCGATGGATCAGGTCGCGGCGTGGCGGGAGTCGCCCAGCCTCCGAATCATCTGTGACACTCCCGAGGATCTTGCCCGGCTTGCGGGATTGGCGATTGGGGCCGAGGTGCGGGGAGGCCTGATTCACGATGCCCGGATTGCAGCCTGCTGCCTGGCGCACGGGATCACGGAGCTGTGGACGGTCGATCGGGACTACAGTCGGTTCGGGGAGTTGAGAATCCGCAATCCGCTTGCCTGACCTGCTGCAGGAATCTCCCTGTCCGTGGTGGATTGATCGGACATCCGAACATGATCGGAAACGGGACAGGTCCGTTCTCGATCCCCGTGATGGAAATGCCAGGACCCATCCACAACCCCGGTGGCGGTCGCTCCCGTCGCGCCCAGCCAAGCGAGCACCAGTCCGACCAACATCGCGAGCGAGACCCGGATGGGGCAGGCGGAAAACCGGAACTCCCCATTTATCCTCCCGAATTCGTGTGAATCAGTGTTCATTCGTGGTTCCCCGGAAGTTGCCTCAATGGGGGAATGCTCCACGCTGTTACACGGTGCGCAAGTTCATCTCGTTTTGGTCATCTCAAGGCATCGGGCTAGAACCGCGCTTTTACCATCAGCTTCACGTTGCGTCCGGGCTGGTCGTTCAGGCCGAACGCCTGCCAGGTGGACGAGAGGTGATCCTGGTAGAGTTTGCCGGTGAAGTTCTCGACGGCGGCCACCATGCTCCATGTTTCTCCGATGTCCATCCCGAGCCGGAAGTCGCCGAGGGTGTAGCCGTCGGTGGGGCGTTCGTTGGGGCCGGTCCGGTCCTGGCTGGCGGCGGTCCGCCCGCCGAGTTCCGTCCACAGCCGGCCGGCCGCGCCGGCCGGCCGCTCGTAGCGGATCCCGTAGTGCGCCTTCAACGGGGGGATGCCGGGGAGTCCGCCGCCGGAGACATCGGTTTCGCCCCGCACCCATGAGACCGACGCAAAGCTGGTGAAGCCTGCGCCCATGTCCCACTCCAGTGCCGCCTCGGCGCCGTAGAGGCTGACGTTGGCATAGTTCTTGTATTGGTAATCACCGCTGGGCTGCCGCTCGCGGGCAATGTAGTCTTGCACCTTGTTGTAGAACACGCTGAGCGAGGATTGCAGCCGTTCGCTCCGGATCTTCACGCCGAGGTCGAAGTTCCAGCTCGTTTCCGCCTCGAGGCCGGGGTCGCCGATGTCGTTGGCCACGTCGTGGGGGCCGTAGAAGTAGAGTTCGAGGAGGGTGGGGGCCCGGAACGCCCGGCCGATGTTGGCATAGCAGTTCACTTCGTCGCTCGCCCTGAAGAGCAGCCCGAGATTGCCGCTCAAGGCGCTGCTCACGGAACTCCGGCTGCCCGTCAACTGATGCCGCGGGTGACCGTCGGTGTCCGCCTCGATCCAGTCGGCGCGCAGCCCGGGCGTCAGCACCCAGCGGTCCGACAGCGTGATTTCGTCCTGCGCGAAGACGCCCGCTCCCAGCCGGCTGGAATCGGGAATGACCGGCACCCCGTCGAACACCGGGTTCACCCATGCCGACCCCGTGTCCCGGATCGTCCGCTGCGAACTCGCCTGCTCGTGGAACAGGTCAACGCCTGCCGTGATACGGTGCCGGTCGTTCGGCGCCACCACCAATTGGGGTTTCAAGGTGAAGGTATCGAGGTCCAGCCAGATGTTCACCGCGAGGTCGCCAAGCACCGGCGGCGGGGTGGCCGCCACCTTGCGGCGGTAACGGTGGCGCTCATGACGCTGCCAGCCGAAATCGACGCTCAGTCGCTCGCTCGAACCCGGCAGCTCGTCGGCCTCGAATCTCCACGCAAGACGATGGTGCTTCTCGCCCTTGAAGAAATCCTCCGCAAACGCGGGGGGACTGGGGATGCCGATGTCCGCCTCCATGAACGAGTAGTCGACGCGGCTCTTCCAGCCCTCGCCGAGGGAGTTGCCGCCGCCCCAGAGCGTGAATCCGTCATAGAAGCTGTTCGCCACCTCGCCCGCCGGATTCTCGATGTTCGCGGTGTCCCGGTACACCCCTCCCGCGTAGCCGTTGAACCGCCCCTTGCCGAATCGGAAGTGCGACGACCCAACCCATCCCCCGCCGTTGCTCTGCAGCCGCAGGTCCGCCTCGCCGCCGATGCGTGCCTTCGGCCCGGTCTGCTCGTCCGCCCCCTTGGTGATGAAGTTCATTACCCCGCCAATCGCGTCCGACCCGTAAAGCACCGAGGCCGGCCCGCGCACCACTTCCACCCGCTCGATCTGCGCCGGATCAAGCGAAAACACATGATTCCCGCCCGGCCGTTGCTCGGAGAGGCGGATCCCGTTCACAAGGACCAGCACCCGCTCGCCGTGCAGCCCCCGGATCACCGGCTGCACGCTGCCCGGACCGGCCGTCACCGCATCCAGGCCCGGCTCACCACGGAACACCTCCGGCAGCGAAACAACCACTCGTTTCTCCAAATCCCGGACCTTGATCAGGTTGACCGGCAGCGAGGTATCGAAACGATCCATCTCGCTCCCGGTCGCAATCACCACCAGCTCGCTCAATGTTTCCGGCTCCGCTTCTGACAGGAGCGTCCATGAGCCTTCATCAGCATGCCTGTCGGGATCTGCCAATACCGGGAAGATTCCGTGCGCCCAAAACGCTGCCATCACCAAACATTCACCAAAAAACCGCTGTTTCATTGTCAGGAAATTCCAATTGCTCCCGCAGCCTTGACAGAACAGCCGGCCAACCGCAACCCTTTTATGCGACTTTGTTGCAATTGCGCAAATTTTGCATCGTGTCCCGCGACTACCTCGCCTCGGGATACCGTCGTGGAGGGACCGGCCGGTTCTGGCGGGCCGGTTCTGGCGCTGGACCTCAAGCCGAGCCGATGACATCGATCCGATTCAACGGGAACGCGGCGGCGGCGGCGAGGATGTGCCGGTGATTGGAGTAAATCGCATCGAACCCCTGTTTCTGGGCGCAGGCGAGGTGGACGGCCTCATTCGTCCTGACATCTTGATCTGCTTGCCTCGAGCCTGCTGCGCCGCCGATTCCGGGGACTCCGGGGGCCTCCTCCGAGGGGGCCGCTACACCAGCATCAGGACGGGGTTTTCGATGAGCTTCTTGATTTCGGCGAGGAACTGCGCGCCGAGGGCGCCGTCGACGACGCGGTGGTCGCACGAGAGGCCGAGATCCATGCGGAGGCCGGCATCAAGGCGGCCGTCTTGGGCGACGGGTTTTTCGGTGATGGCGCCGACGGAGACGATGGCGGCTTGCGGAGGATTGATGATGGCGTCAAACGATTCCACTCCGTAGGCGCCAAGGTTGGTGACGGTGATGGTGCCGCCGTCGAATTCGTCGGGCTTGAGGGCGCCTTCGCGGGCGCGGGTCGCAAGATCCTTCACTTCGCGGGAGATCTGGAGGAGCGATTTCGAGGCCGCGTTCTTCACGACGGGTGTGACGAGTCCGGCTTCGACCGCCACCGCCACCGCGATTCCGACGTGGCCGAATTCGATGATGTGGTCGCCGTTGAAGGAGGCGTTGGCGGACGGAAACGCCCCGAGGGCGTTGATGACCGCCTTCAGAACGAAATCGTTGACCGTGAACTTGTTGCCGTGAGCGGCCTCGGCATCCGCATTGATCTGCCGGCGGATGTCCATCAGAGGCGCGGCATCCGCCTCGATGTGAAGATAGAAGTGCGGGATGGTGGTCTTGGACGCAAGGAGCCGTTCCGCGATGATGCGCCGCACGTTGCCGAGTTCCACCCTGCGGTCCTCGCCGGTGACGACGGGTGAGATGGCCGCCGGAGGCGCCGTCGTCTTCGCCGGCGGGCCGGGAGGAACGGCCGCGGGCGCCCCGCCGGCCGCCTGCTCGACGTCCTTCCTGACAATGCGGCCTCCCGGACCACTGCCCTGCACGCGGCTGAGATCGACCCCTTTCTCCGCGGCGATCTTGCGGGCAAGGGGGGATGCCTTGATGCGTTCTCCGGCGTGTTTGGCGGGCGCGGCGGCAGGCGCCGGTGAAGCGGCGGGCGCCTTGGAAACGGTCTCTTTTTCCTCCGCGGCCGGCTCGGTTTCAGGCGGGAGCGGTTCGGCGGTTGCGGCGGTGTCGTCGAGGGATTCGCCCTCGCCGGTCAGCACGGCGAGGACCGCTCCGACTTCGGCCTTGCCGCCCTCTTCGACGACGATCTTGGCGAGGGTTCCCTCATCGAAGGCTTCCATCGTCATGGTCGCCTTGTCGGTTTCGATCTCGGCGATTTCGTCTCCGATTTCGATTTGTTCCCCTTCCTTCTTCAGCCAGCGAACCACGGTCCCTTCGGACATGGTGTCCGATAGCTTGGGCATGTCGATGTTGGTGGGCATGGGGAAGCAGTGAAAGTTGGCGCCGCGGCACTTGGCGTGGCCGGAGGGACTTAACCAATGGGAAGCCCCGGCGCAAAAGCAATTTCAAGGTGCGCCCCGATTCGGACGCCCCGGGAACCTGGCAAAGACTCGGCCCCACCACCAACCCCTCCTTGGGGACGGCGCGGTTCCTCGCGCCCTTGAAAGAAGGCCCGGCCCTGCGCCGCCGGGGACGGCGGCGTCCACAAGGAAGAGAGCGCAGCCCCTACGGGGCGAGGACCTTCATGGTCGGGATCTGGCCCATATGGGGCTCGCCGCTGGCCCCTTGGACGGTCGCACGACGCAGGACGGCAGTACTGACGGTGTCGCAGCAGTCCGAGCCGGCGCAAAACCACGAACCACACTCATTGCATTGCACCTTCTGCTTGACGGTCTTCTGGACCGGCCGACGGACGGTCATGGGGGTGGGCGGTCCGCCCTTCGGCCCGGGATCGACATAGACCACCTCTTCCACCCACTCCGTTTTGGTGACCTCGATTTGCTCCCTCTCGCAACCGGCGACGTCAAAGCGCTCGCCTCTGGCGCAGCCTATGCAACACGAATTGAGAGCCGGAATGACAAGGGCAAGGCCGACGAGAACTGCGAGATGTTTCATGGATTTGGGAACTGTGCGATGGTGACGTTCGCGATACAAACAGAATCCGGCGGTATTTGTCCAGCAACAAGCTGCGGGTTGATTATCAGAGTCGCCAAACCGCCGCGCCTCCTCAACTGATCGCAAGGACCTGTTGGACGATTCGGGCGGGATTCGGAAGCTGTTCGTCTTCGATGTGGGGCGAATAGACGGCGGGCGCGTCGATCGTGCAGACGCGTTTCACGGGGGCGTCCAGGTAGTCGAAGGCGTGTTCCTGCACGATCGTGGCGATCTGGGCGGAGACGCCGTTGAACGGCTTGGACTCGTCGACGAGCACGGCGCGATTGGTCTTCATGACCGACGCGATGATGGTGTCCTGGTCGAGGGGACGAATGGAGCGCAGATCGACCACTTCCGCCGCGATGCGATGCTCGGCGGCGAGAATCTCGGCGGCCCCGAGGGCGTGCAGAACCGAACGGCCATGGGCGATCAGGGACACGTCAGAGCCCTCGCGCTTGATGTCGGCGCTGCCAAGGGGAACGAAATGGTCCCCTTCGGCGGGATCCGGGACAGGCCCCTTCTTGCCATAAAGAAGGGTGTTCTCCATCACGAAGACCGGATCGTTGTCACGGATGGCGGCCTTGATGAGGCCCTTGGCGTCGGCAGGGGTGGCCGGAGCGCAGACTTTCAGTCCGGGAAAAGCCGCAAAGAGGCCCTCCGGACAGTGCGAATGGGTCGCCCCGACATTGGTGCCGCCGTTTGCGGGGCCGCGCACGACGATCGGCACATGGAGGAGCCCTCCCGCCATGTAGCGCACGCAGGCGGCGTTGTTGACGAGCTGGTCGAAAGCGACGGAATGGAACGACCAGAACATGAGTTCCATGACCGGCCGAAGGCCGAGCATGGACGCGCCGACTCCCATTCCAATGAATCCGGCTTCGGAGATCGGAGTGTCAAAGATGCGCTTGTCGCCCCATTTCTGCCAGAGGCCTTCGGTCACCTTGTAGGCGCCGTTGTATTCGGCGACCTCTTCCCCAAAGACGACGACGTTCTCATCCCGGGCGAGTTCCTCGTCGAGGCCTTCCCGCAGCGCGTGGCGATAGAGCAATTCTCTCACGGGAGGGAAGTCAGTCAGTCGTTGAAGAAGTGCCGGCCGGTCCGGCCGGCTTCGGTGCCTTGGTCGACCTCCCAATAGACGTCTTTCCGGACGTCCTCGATCGTCGGGGCGGGAGAGTTTGCGGCGAACTCGGCGGAGGCGTTGGCCTCGTCGCGGGCCTCGCGGTCGATCCGGCCGGCGGTTTCCTCGTCGAGGACTCCTTCGCTGATCAGGCGGCGCCTCCAGAGGCGGATCGGGTCGTGATAGGTGCGGTAGCGCTCGATTTCCTCCGGGGAGCGGTACTTCTTGTAGTTGGCGTCCGCGATCGAGTGTCCATAGTAGCGGTAGGTTTGGATTTCGAGCAGGGTGGGCCGCCGCTCACGGCGGCCCCGCTCCATGGCGAGGTGCGACTTGGCGCGGATCTCGTAGACGTCTTCACCGTTCACGAGATCCCATGCCATGTCGTAGGACTCGGCCCGTTGCGCAAGGCATTCGCGATAGGCGCTGGACCGCGTTTGGGAAGTTCCCATCGAGTACCCGTTGTTCTCGATAATGAACACCACCGGCAGCTCGAAGAGGGCCGCAAGGTTGAGGGATTCGTGAAAGGCGCCCTGGTTCACCGCCCCGTCGCCGAGGAAACACAGGGCGCAGCCCGGCACGTCCCGGTATTTCAGCGCGTATCCCAAGCCGAGGCCGAGCGGGGTTTGTCCGGCCACGATCCCGTGTCCTCCCCAGAAGTTCTTGTCGGGAGCGAAGAAATGCATCGAGCCGCCCTTGCCCTTCGAGCATCCGGTGCTCTTGCCGAAAAGTTCCGCCATGCACTCCTCCATCGACATGCCCACTGCGAGGGCGTGTCCGTGATCGCGGTAGGCCGTGATGATGTGATCATGCTCGCCGCGGAGGGACAGGCACGCCACCGCCACCGACTCCTGGCCGATGTAGAGGTGGAGGAAGCCCCCCATGCGCCCGCCGGTGTAATGCTTCTGCGCGACCTGCTCGAACCGCCGAATGCGCACCATGAGCCGGTAGAACCCGATCTTGTCGTCCGAGGTGAGATCGCGATTGATCGGGGAGCTGGCGAAATCCATCGCCGCAAAGCTGGGATCGGCCGTGTCCTGCATCACCTCCCGGGATGCATAGCCGCCGCCCCGGCCCCGCGCAAGGGCGAACCGAAGCCGGACCCGTCCGGAACAGATCAACCGGTCCGAGGCTTGCCTCGCTCGAAGACGCTGGGAACTCAGCGCCGGACTCGAACCGCGGCGAGTTCTTCCTCCGGCGCCGCCGCCCATTGTCGCTGACCGAGGAAGAACAGAGCGGTGAACAGGAGGTTGGCAAGGAGCGCTCCCCGCAGAAAGACCCAGGTCGGCAAGGCGTGGTGAGGCGCACCGGTCCACAGCGCCTGCACGAGACCGGTAGCGGTCTTGGCATAGTCCGGCAGAAGGAGCCAACTCGCCAGACCTGTCACCAGGTAGAAGACCACCGCCGCCGCCGCCGCTCCTCCCAGAAGGACCGGAAGGTTCGTCCTGCCGCGCAGGCCGCGGCCGACGAGCACCACCGCGGCAAACCCGGCAAGCGCCACCGCCATCTGCCAGTCCCACCCATGACCCTGAATGGCGTTGGAAAGCGGATAGGACAGCAGCCAGGCCGTCGCAGGAATCCAGAGCCAACGGAGACCCACCAGCGCCGCGGTGCACAAAAACACCGCCGAAAGGGGCTCGAAACCAGGCATGAGCCCCGACCATGTCGCCGACACAAGACGAAATGCAATCAGCAGGAACACCAACAGCGCAACAGGAAAGGCATGTTTCATCGCGCCGGTGCTACACGGTTTGTCCCGGTTCCGCACGCACAAAAATGCCGGCTGCCCCTTGATTTCCTCAGAAAGGTCTCGCAACAGAATTCCCGGGCGCCCCACCCGCGATCCGGGACCTGTATCGTTCCAGCCGCTCGTATTATCAGGAATTGCATAAATCCCTTCCGGTCTCGTCTCATAGGTGGTCATTTCTCGACAACCGAGCAGGATCAGAAAGGGGTAAACATGAGAACCATCACCACACCAGAGAACAGGTCCGATTCGATGCCCGGGCAACCGGCCGAAACCGGCTCCCGGATCATGATCGACGAGACATCGACGCCCGATCTCGTGATGGTGCGGGTTGCGGCCGCGGACGGGCGGATGCTGCGCCGGAACGTCCCGCGGGATTGCTGGTCGCAATCGGGTTATCGCTCCTCGCTCCTGCGGAGCCTCCTGACAATGCTGGCGTGAGGGCCTCCTGCCGGAGATGGCTGAGGCGCGGTCCCCGGACCCGGAATCAATCACCGAAGGGTTCCGGCTCCGTCTTCTGCTCCCCCTCCTTTGACGACCGGCCGGATCCGAGCGGCTTGACGACGATGGCATGTTCGTCGAAGCGGGCGGTGGCATGGGCATTTTCGAGGGCGTACTTGAGAACCACCGTGGCGGGGATCTGACTGAGTTGCAACGAGAACCGCCGGTTGTCCAGCACCCCGGCCGGATCCTGCACGACGAAGTTCGGGATAAACTTGCCGTTGGTTTCCCTCTCCACCAGCGTCCCGAGGGCGTCGAGAGCTTCCCGCAAGTTCAGATCCGCAAAGTCAACGCGCGGAATGGTGACTGCCTTGAGTTGCGATTCCCGTCTCTTTGCGAGCAGCGTTCCTTTCCGGAGGGTAAGCTGCCGCAACTGGTAACGGGCGTTCATGTTGCTTGGCCGGAGTCTCAGCACTTCGTGAAAACA
>CAYPUM010000017.1:0-19881 GCA_964413545.1 uncultured Roseibacillus sp.
CATCCGCGAGTGGACCACCGGCGACTACCTGTACGAGCGCTCCCAGGCCAACGCGTCCAGGCGCCCCCTGCTCGATCTCCAGCGCCCCTCGGCGCAGCTGCACGAGGTGCTGAGCACGGGCAGCTACCGCGGCCAGCCGACCTCGTGGGCCTCGGGGGCGATCGAGGTGCCGGCCTCGCTCGACGGCGATCGCGGTCTGACGTTCCGGGGGAGGGTCGTGAGTCTTGTTTACAATTTCCGCACGTTGGGTCACACGCAGGCGCGGATCAATCCCTTCGAGGAGGATCCGACGCCCAATCCGCGGCTTGAACTGGCGAAGTTCGGCTTCTCGGAGTCGGACATGGAGCGCGAAGCCACCACCCAGTTCTTCCGCTCCGGCGAACGGCTGACGCTGCGCGAGATGGTGGCGGCTCTCGATGAGACCTACTCGGGCCCGATCGGCGTCGAGTTCATGCACATCCATAACACGGAAGTGCGCAACTGGATCCGGGAACGGGTCGAGCGTCGTATGACCGAGCCCGCTCCCGAAGCGGAAATGGAGCGGAAGATGCTGCGGTGGATGTGCGAGGCGGAGCTGTTCGAGTCGTTCCTCGGCAAGAAGTTCCTCGGCGAGAAGCGCTTCTCGCTGGAAGGGGGCGAGGGACTGATGGTGATCCTGAACCGCATCCTCGAGCTGTGCCCGGCGGCCGGCATCCTCGAGGTGGAGATGGGGATGGCCCATCGGGGCCGGTTGAACGTCCTTGCGCAGGTGGTGAACAAATCGCTCCGGACGATTCTCTACGAATTCACGCCCAACTACATGCCCGAGGTGGTGGCCGGCGACGGCGACGTGAAATATCATCTCGGGTATGAGAGTGTCCGGAATTATCCGGACGGCGACGTGCGGGTGAGCCTTGCGGCGAACCCGAGCCACTTGGAGGCGGTGAATCCGGTGGTCGAGGGAAAGGCGAGGGCCCGGCAGCGCATGATCGGGGATGACGGCGCCACCACCGACCGCACGCGGGTGCTGCCGCTTCTGATGCACGGCGATGCGGCCTTCGCCGGGCAGGGGCCGGTGGCGGAGGTCCTGAACCTCTCTCAGTTGCCGGGGTATCGGACCGGGGGAACGATTCACGTGATTGTGAACAACCAGATCGGGTTCACGACGATGCCGGCGGACGCGCGTTCGTCGGCCTACGCGACGGACGTGGCGAAGATGATCGAGGCGCCGATTCTGCACGTCAACGGCGAGAGGCCGGCCGCGTTGCTGTGGGCCACCGAACTGGCGCTCGAGTTCCGGCAGAAGTTCGGGCGGGACATCGTCCTTGACATGTATTGTTATCGGCGGCAGGGGCACAACGAGACTGATCAGGCGGCCTTCACGCAACCGCACATCTACCGGAAGATTGCGAAACGCAAGCCCGTCGGCCAACTCTACGGGGACGACCTTGTCGCGAGGGGGAGAATGACGCGGGAGGAGGTGAAGTCCGTCCGGGGCGGGATCTGGCGCCGCTTCGAGCGGGAATACGCGGAGATGAAACGGCTCGAAGAAGAGGGGGAGCGGACCGTCTTCAGCGGATCGACCGCCGAACCCCAGCCGTGCTGGACGAACGACCGGGTGGCGACCGGAGTATCAAGGGAACTTCTCCAACACGTGGGCAGGACTCTGACGACCATTCCCGAGGGGTTCAGGATTCACCCGACCCTCGAGAAGCGCTTTCTGCCGCGCCGGGTGGAGGCCCTGAAGAAGGGCGGCCCGATTGACTGGGCGTTTGCGGAGTCCTTGTCGTGGGGCTCGCTTCTGATGGAAGGGTATCCGGTCCGGCTCTCGGGACAGGACAGCCGGCGGGGCACGTTCAGCCAACGCCATTCGGTGTTTTACGACTACGACACGCGGGAGCGCCACATTCCGCTCGAGCACCTTTCCGGCGACCAGGCGAAATTCTGTGTTTACAACAGTCTCCTTTCCGAGGCGGCGGTTCTGGGATTCGATTACGGGTATTCGCTGGGGTGCCCGAAGATGCTCATCATGTGGGAGGCGCAGTTTGGGGATTTCTGCAACGGGGCGCAGGTGATCATTGATCAGTTCATTGCGTCGGCGGAATCGAAGTGGCAGACGCCGAGCAGTATCGTGATGCTCTTGCCGCACGGGTACGAGGGGATGGGGCCGGAGCATTCGAGCGCCCGTCTGGAGCGTTTTCTGACGCTGTGCGCCGAGAACAACATGGTGGTGGCGAATCTCACCACTCCGGCCCAGTATTTTCATGTTCTGCGGCGCCAGAAACTGATGGTCTGCCGGAAGCCGCTGGTCCTGATGACTCCCAAGAGTCTTCTGACGCACCCGAAGGCGGTTTCGCATGAAGCGGATTTTCTGGAAGGAAAGTGCTTCCGCGAGGTCCTGCCGGATTCCGCGTTGCGGTGCGAGCCGCGGGAGGTGGAACGGGTCGTCTTTTGCTCCGGCAAGGTCTACTACGACCTTCTGAAGTTCAGAAAGGAGCAGGGAATCAGGAACACGGCGCTCCTTCGGATTGAACAGCTCTATCCGTTCCACACCGAAATGATTGCGGAGTTGATCGCGCCGTTCACCTCCTGCCGGAGGTGGATATGGTGCCAGGAGGAGCCGCGGAACAAGGGCGCATGGAGCGACATCCGCCCGCGCCTGCTGGAGACCGCCGGGGTGAAGGATTTGCTTTACGCGGGGCGGGACCGCTCCGCGAGCCCCGCCATCGGCTCGAAGGCGCTTCACCTGCGGGAACAGGAGGCGCTTGTCCGGGCAGCCTTCGAAATCTGATCCGGAACAGGCCCGGCGCCCAACCAGTCTTTCAGCGACGAGCGCAAGCCCGCCATGGCATATCAAATCAAAATCCCCTCCGCCGGAGAATCCATCACCTCTGCAAGCGTCGGACGCTGGCATAAATCGGACGGCGAGAAGGTCCGGAAGGGAGAAACCCTTGTCACGATCGAGACCGACAAGGTGTCGAGCGACCTTGAGGCCGAGGAAGACGGCGCCTTGAAGATCCTTGTCCCGGAAGGGGAGGACGTCGAAATCGGCGCCGTGATCGCGGAAGTCCGCGAAGTCCCGGAATCGGGGGATTCCACCCCGGAAGCGCCACCGAGCGAGGCGCCGGCAGGGTCCGGCCAACCCCGGGCCGAAGCGGCCGCGAAGGACGAACCGGAGGCCACCATCGACAAAGGGGAGGAACCGGAGCGGCAAAGGGGATGGGACGAAACCGGAAAACCGGCGGAAGACGGGAAGCCGGACCCCGGCGGCCGGCATTTGCGCCCCGATCTGACGGTGGTGCCGGAAACCGCGCCCCGCCCGGAGCCCCGCACCGTGAGCGAGGGCCGCACCACCCGGACGCGGATGAGCCCGTTGCGGCGCAAGATCGCAACCCAGCTGGTCAACGCCCAACAGACCGCCGCGATTCTCACCACTTTCAACGAAGCCGATCTGTCGTCGGTGATCGAGATGCGGAAGCGGCTGCAGGACGACTTCGTGGAGCGGCACGGAGTGAAGCTCGGGTTCATGTCGTTTTTTGTGAAGGCGTCGGTCCGGGCCCTCAAGGACGTGCCGATGCTGAACGCCCGCATGGACGGGGAGGATCTCGTGGAGAACAACTACTACGACATTGGCATTGCGGTCGGGACGGAGCGCGGATTGGTGGTGCCCGTGATCCGGGATGCGGACCGGAAGAGCTTCGCCGAACTCGAAAAGGACGTTCTCGGATACGCGCAGCGGGCGCGGGACGGCAAGATCCATTTGGAAGACCTGCAGGGCGGCACCTTCACCATCACCAACGGCGGGGTCTACGGGTCGTTGCTGAGCACGCCCATCCTCAACCCGCCGCAGAGCGGGATTCTCGGCATGCACACCATTCAGCAAAGACCCGTGGCGGTGGACGGCGAGGTCGAGATCCGGCCCATGATGTATCTCGCCCTGAGCTACGACCACCGGGTGGTGGATGGCAGGGATGCCGTGACGTTTCTCATCCGCGTCAAGGAGTCGATCGAGAATCCCGCCTCCCTCGTGATGGATCTGTAGCTACCCGGGGCCCGATGAAAGATGATGTGATTCGTTTTCTGAAGGGATTCGCGATGGGAGCCGCGAATGTCATTCCCGGGGTTTCCGGCGGGACGATCGCCTTTCTCACGGGCATTTACGAGCGCCTCATCGAGGCCCTGAAGCGAATCGACATGGCCTCGCTGCGGCTTCTTGCAGGGTTCCGGTGGCGCGAACTCTCGGCGCGCGTGGACGCGCGCTTTCTTCTGGCCCTTGCGGCAGGCGTGGCGGCCAGCATTTTGACCCTTGCGAAGCTGCTTGAGGTTGGTTTTCGGGAGTTTCCGGAGCTGGTGTGGGCGTTTTTCTTCGGCTTGATTGCGGCCTCTCTGCCGGCCGTCGGAAAGCTCGTGAAGCATTGGTCGGCCGGGGCGGTCATGTTCCTGCTGGCGGGCACCGCGGCGGCGTCGTCGATGGCTTTGCTCAGTCCGGCGGGAGAGAACAGCCATCCTCTTTACCTTGTTCTCTGCGGAGTGGTCGCGATGGCCAGCATGATCCTCCCGGGTCTGAGCGGATCCTTTGTTCTGCTGCTGATGGGAAACTACCGGCTGGTCATGATTGACTCGGTGACGGCCCTGGCGGGGCTGCGACTGGGCGAGGCTCTCCCGATTCTGATTCCGGTGGCGGTGGGCGCGGTGCTCGGGCTCCTTGTCCTTGCCCGCGTCTTGAGCTGGCTCTTTCATCACTGGCACGACCTTGCGGTGGCGCTCATCACCGGGTTTGTGGCCGGCTCGCTCCTCGTGATCTGGCCGTGGAAGGAGCCGGCGCCAGCCTGCGATAGCGCCGGCGACATTCTGGTCAAGACCGCCGAACGACAGATCGAATCCCGGCCCGGGAGCTTCGAAGAAGTCGCCGCCTCCTGCGGCATTGATGAAGAGATCATCATTCGTGGTTTCAGAAACTGGCATTTCCCCGATCTCACCCGGGCGGCCTCGTGGGCCGCCCTCGCCGCCATGGCGGTCGGCGCGGTCCTGATCGTCCTGCTCGAAACGGCGAGCGCGCGCCAGAAGATGTCGGAGCAAACCGCCATCCCCGCCGCGGATCGCGACCCCTCCAATGCCGCGCCCGACGAGGAAACACCCTGAGAGCCGGGAAGAAGGTTCGAAAAATCGCTTCGACCGGGTGGGCATGGGAGGGTAGAGAGAGGGTCGTGACGATCGGGATCATGGCGCACCCCCGGAGCGACGGGGCGGAAGAGGCGTTGCAGCGGGTCCGGCAGGCGCTGGAAGCGAGGGGGATCGGCGTTTCGCTGGAGTTGGAGACGGCGGCGGCGCTCGGCGAGAAAGGGACGGAGCGGTTCTGGGAAGGGGCGGAGTTGGTGATTTCCCTCGGCGGCGACGGGACCTTGCTGGAAACATTGCACCGGATGGGGGGCTGCGAGGCGCCGGTGGCGGGAGTGAACATCGGAACGCTGGGATTTCTGACGACCTGCACGGTGGAGGAAATCGGGGCGTTTGCGGAGGTGGCAGCGAGACGGGAATACGAGATTGTGGAAAGGGCGGTGTTGCGGGTGAGGATGCGGGAGGCGGGAGGAGAGGCGCGGGTGTTTCTGGCGTTGAACGAGGTGGCCCTCATGCGGGGCGAGACGGGGCGGCTGATTTCGCTGGAGACGAGGATCAACGGCGAGTTTCTGAACCGCTACCGGGCGGACGGCCTGATCGTGGCGACGCCGACGGGGTCGACGGCCTATTCACTGGCGGCGGGCGGGCCGCTGATCGCGCCGCGGGCGGGAGTGATCGTGCTGACGCCGGTGTGTCCGCACAGTTTGAGCAATCGCTCCCTTGTGGTGGACGACGCCTCGCGGATCGAGGTGATGTCCGGCAGCGGGAACCGGGAGCCGGTCTTTTTCACGGCGGACGGTCGCGACGTATTGCGGCTTGATGACGGGGGGGTGGTGCAGATAGAGCGGGCGCCGAAGCCGCTGTGTCTTGTGCGGTTGCCCGGGCATTCGTTCTACGAGACGTTGCGGAGCAAGCTGGCGTGGTCCGGCGGATAGGGGACATGGCGCGGAAACGATGATGAGGTACGACAAGGTTGACAGTGTGTTGTTCGAGCGGAACCGCGCCCGGTTGCGGGAGTTGCTGAGGCCCGGGGCCATGGTGATCGTGCATGCCAACGACGTGATGCCGACGAACGCGGACGGCGTGATGCCGTTTGTGCAGAATCGTGATCTTTATTGTCTGACGGGGGTGGACCAGGAGGAAACGGTGCTGGTGATGTTTCCGGACGCGCCGGACGAGAAAGACCGGGAGATTCTGTTCGTGCGGGAGACGAGCGAGAAGATCGCGGTATGGGAGGGAGCGAAGCTTGACAAGGAGCAGGCGCGGACGGTTTCCGGGATCGGCCGAATCGAGTGGTCGGCGGATTTCGAGGGACATTTCAGCCGCCTCATGACGCAGGCGGGGCGGGTCTACCTGCTGACCAACGAGCACCCGCGGGCCGTGCGGGAAGTCGAGACGCGAAACCACCGGTTCATCAAGGAGTGCCAGGCGCGCTACCCGCTGCACCGGTATGAGCGGCTGGCGCCCCTGATGCATGAGGTGCGGGTGGTGAAGGACGAGATCGAGATCGGGCAGTTGAGGAAGGCGATCGAGATCACGGAGGCGGGGTTTCGGAGGGTGCTGCGGTTCATCAGGCCCGGGGTGGGAGAGTGGGAGATCGAGGCGGAGTATCTGCACGAGTTCGTGCGCCGGCGGTCCCGGGGGTTCGCGTATCCCCCGATCGTGGGATGCGGAGCGAACGCCTGCGTGCTTCACTACATCGAGAATGCCAGCCTCTGCGAGGACGGCGGGATGGTGTTGATGGACGTCGGCGCGGAGTGGGCGAACTGGAACGCCGACCTGACGCGGACGGTTCCGGTGAACGGGCGGTTCACGGGCCGGCAACGGGCCGTCTACGAGTCGGTCCTGCGGGTGAAGCGCGCCGCGGCCGCCATTCTCCGGCCGGGCATCACGCCGCAGCAATGGCGGCGGCAGACGGTCGACCTGATGGAGGAGGAACTGATCCGGCTCGGGCTGGTGGACGCGGCGGAGGCGCGAGAGCAGGACCCCGACGAAAAGCCTCTGGTCAAGAAATACTATATGCACAATATCGGTCACCATCTCGGGCTGGACGTGCACGATGTGAGTCCCCCCGAGGAGCCGGTCCGGGCGGGGATGGTTTTCACGGTGGAGCCCGGGATCTACATTCGCGAGGAGAATCTCGGGGTGCGGCTGGAGGACGACGTGCTCGTCGGGGAGCGCGCCAACATCAACCTCACGGAAAACGTCCCGATCGAGCCGGAGGAAATCGAGGGGTTGATGAACGGTTGAGCGGGGGTGCGCCGCGGGTCGCGGGCGGTGGCGGCGGGCAGGGGTGCCGGGGGTGGTGGTCGCTCAGGAGGCGTTTCCGGTTGCTGCCTGCGGTTTTTCCTCGCGCGCGATGGTGAGGGTTTCGGGGAATTTTTCCTTCCAAATCGCGAGGGATTCACGGATTTGATCGGCATGGCGGCTCGGGGAGAGTTCCCAGACGTGCGGGAGGGCGGGGTCGAGGGGCTTGAGGAGTTTGTCGAAGTCGAGGGAAGCGGTGAATGGCACGCGGTGGTCGCGCCGCGGCCAACGCACGTCGTGGACGTGGGCGCCGAGGAGGTAGGGCTGCATGGAGTAGAGCCAGTGCAAGTGGTCGAGGAGGCCGAGGTTGTGCTTGAGCTGCACATGGCCGTAGTCGTGCCAGTAGCCGACCCACGGGTTGTCGCGGAAGTGCTCCTGGAGGGTGGTCATTTCGCGCTCGGTGGGGACGTCCTCGAAGTGGGACCGGGACTCGACGGCCAAGGGCACCTTGCAGGCGGCGGCGCGATCGGCGAGGGTCTCGAGGGCGTCGAGGGCGCGCTGGAAGTAGCGGGTTCCGGTCTTCTCGCGCCGGCGGACGCATTTCACCTTCCATTTTGCGTAACGGCGTTCGGAGTATTTGCCATCGCGGAGCATGCGGGTGAGCCGGCCGGTCCACTTCTCGTGAGGCATGAGGGGGTTCGATCCCATGTGCAGGACGACGTAGCGGGCGCCGAACTCGGCGGCCACTTCGAGGGTGCGGACCGTGAGATCCATCGCGCGCCTCCGGTCGGTGGTCCGGTGCGAGGTGAATTCGTAGGCGTCGGGAGCGTCGATCATGACCTCGGTCGGCGAGGGAAAGTAGTTGTGCACTCCCGAGCAGCGGAACTTCCCCTGCTCGAAGGCGCGACGCACTCCCGGGAGCTTGGTGACCGACATGCCGTGACTGAGTTCGACGCAGTCGAACCCGAGTTCGAGGATCTCGTCGATCATGGCCTCGCCGTCGGTGTGACGGGCGCCATTCCAGCAGGTGGACAAGGAGAGCATGGGCAGCAATATCGGCTCGGAACGAAGATCATCAAATCTTCCGGGACTTCCAACTCCGAAGTTCGGGGCCGCCGGTCGCGGGGAGCGGCCCGGCCGGCGTCCGGCGGCCGTGGCCGGGGCGCGAGGCCGGCGCGGGCAGGGCGCGCGCGGGACCCGCGTGGGGGCGGGGTTCGCCGCTGGGGGCGCGTCAGCTTTGCGGATTGAGCGCCTTGAGCGGTTCGCGCATGCGGAAGAGGAAGAAGGTATTCACGAGAAACAGCACCGCGAGGGCGCCTGCCGCGAATTGCAGGATCTTCATCATGTCCACGTAATCCCGATAGGCCCCGGCACGGGCGATTTCGGTGATCTTGAGGGCCTTGTGCATCCCCTCCGCCTCGCCGGAGCGGATCACGGCGTTGACGTAATCCTTGTCGATATCGGTGTGAGGCGCAAACCCCCGAGAACCATGTTGGATCATCGGGATGGTGAAGAGCATGTAAAGCGCAAGGCAGAGATTTCCGGCAAGGAGGATGGCAAAACGAACCGGACGGTAACGGGGGGGCTTCGAGGAGGTCATCAGGGGGATCGGTTGGGAGCAATGACGACAGCCAGTTCGCCGCGCGGCGGCTGATCGGTAAAGATTGCTAACAGGTTTGGAGCAGTATTGCTATATATCTTTTCAAATTTTTTAGTTAACTCGGATGTAATGCATATCAAAGCGTTGCTATCAAGGTCTCTTAATATTTCAAGAGTCGAAATGAGGCGGTGCGGAGACTCGAAGAATACGGAGGTGTGGGCCCGGTCGAGAGCGGCGCGAAGTTCTTTGGATCTCTTTCCTTTCTTGTATGGTAAGAAGCCTCCGAATGTGAACGGATAGGGGGGGAAGCCGGAGGAGAGGAGGGCGGGGAGGATGGCGCTGGGTCCTGGGAGGACTTGGAACGGGACGCCGGCTTCCCGACAGGCACGAAGGAGGAGGTATCCGGGATCCGAGAGGCAGGGGGTCCCGGCGTCGGAGATGACGGCGATGGCGGCGCCGGCTTTGGCCTTGGCGAGGAGACCGGGAGTGCGGCGTCGTTCGTTGTGGTCGTGGAGAGAGACGAGGGGCTTCTCGATGTCGAGGTGGCGGAGGAGTTTGCGGGAATGGCGGGTGTCTTCGCAGGCGATGAGGTCGACGTGTTGGAGGACTTCGACGGCGCGGCGGGTGATGTCTCCGAGGTTTCCGATGGGGGTTGGGACGAAGGAGACGGGAGGGAGGGACATGAACAAGGGGTCGGGCAAGAGAGCCCCGGACTCAAGCCCGATTTCGGTGGTGGGACCCGCCATTGCGCGGCGGTTCGGGTCCCGGGCTTGTTTTCCGGTCCGTGGAATTTCTGCCGGACCGGTTTCGTTTCAGAAGCCGTCGGCGAGGCGGGCCACGAGGGATTCCGCGGCGCGTCGGAGAGCTTCGGGAAGGGCGCTCTGGCGTGCGGTTTGCAGGTTCGGGTCGACGAAGAAGACGGTGCGGCCGGAGCTTTCCCCCTTGTCGAGGATGCGGGAGGGATTCGAGGCGTCGACGAGGACCCACTCGAGAGACACCGTCATGCGGAGTTCCTCGGAGCGGAGGGTGTCGCGGCGTGCGGAGCGCGCCTGGCGGTATTCGATGCGGGAGAGGGAGGTTCGCAGGAAGGCGTCGGCGTTGGAAGCGGCGCCGGGACGGTAGGTGCCATCGCGCGTCAGGGCGTCGACGATGGAATTGGTGGCATGGGCGCCCGCCCGGGGCATGAGGGTTCGGTTTTCGACGACCTCGACGTGGATGAGGGAGACCGGGGCGAGGTGGGCGGGTTTTGATCCGCCGAGGCGGTATCCCGCGCAGGCCGGGACGAGGAGCGCGACGACGAGGAGGGAAAGGCGGGCTGTCATGTCGCGGTGGTCCTGCTTCGGGCGACCCTACCGGGCCTCGATGAGGGCGAGGCGCTCGCCGGCCTTTTCGTAGAGCGGTCCGCGGCCGGCCTTGCGGCGGACCTCCCGGAAGTAGAAGGCGGCGGAGGCGTATTCACCCTTTTTGTAGTAGAATTCGGCGATGTCGTAGTTGCGCTGGAGGTTGAGGGTTTCGATTTCGGCGATGCGGGTCCGGGCGTCGCCGGCGCGGGCGCTGTTCGGGTATCGTTGCAAGAGGTCTTCGAAGGCGTAACGGGCCTTGTCGAGGTTGGCCTTGTTGCGGTTGCCACGGCTGGATTGGCCGAGGAGGATGGTTCCGATGCGGTACTGGGCCTCCGGAGCGAGGCGGCTTCGGGAGTAATCGTCGACGATGAGTTGGAAGGCCTCGATGGCTTCCTCGCGGCGTTCCTTGTTTTCCCAGAGTTCGCCGATGGCGAACTGGGCCTTGGCGGCGCTGGGGGCGCGCGGGGCGTTGTCGCGGACCTTGGCGAGCATTTCGACGATCTTCTCGTTGTCGAGGCGGGACTTGATGCCGAGGAAGCTGTTTTTGATGATGCCGTCGGCGGCGGCGTGGGCGACCACGGCCTGGTTTGAGAGGGCGTCGAGGTAGAGCGGGCTGCCTTGGTAATTTTCGACGAACTGTTGGTAGGCATCGAAGGCCTCGAGGAGTTCGCCGCGGCGTTCGAGGAGGGCGGCCTGGCGGAAGCGCGCCTGCGGAGCGACTTCGGAGTAGGGGTGCTCGTCGGCGATCTCCTCGTAGCGTTTGATGGCCGTTCCGAGATTTCCGGATGCTTCAGCGGCTTGGGCGGCGGCGAATTCGGCGGTGGCTTCGGGATCGTTGGCGGAGAGGGAGCCCGCCGCCGGGGGAAGATCGCTCGAACCACAGGAGGCGAACAGAAAGGAAGAAAGAATGCCGAGGCAGTTGAACCAGCGGAGACCGTTCATGGCGAGGATGTTAGCCGGAGGGAGGGAAATGCCAATGGCGATTTTGCCGGAAGGGGGGCAAGCGCGAGAATCCTTGGGATCCAGAAGTTGCCGCAAATGGGCCGAGGTTTCGGGCGTCGGCTGCAAGATGCAGGATGCGGGGGAGCGAGGGCGGTTTCCCTTGCGGTCCTCTCTCCGCCCGTATTCCGCATCACTCTCGCTCGGCGTGAGGCTGCCTGCTTCGCGACGGTTCCGAGGATGGGTTCTTCGGCGGGGGCTCGTGAACGGTGGGCGCGCCGAGTTCGCGGGAGCGCTTGGTGGCGGCGGTCACTGCTTCGAGACAGGCGGAGCGGAAGGCGCGGGATTCGAGGGCCCGGAGGCCGGCGGCAGTGGTCCCGGCAGGGGAGGTCACCATGTCCCGGAGGACGGCGGGATGGTCGCCGGTGGACTGCACCATGGCGGCCGCCCCGAGGACCGTCTGAACGGCCAATTGCAGCGCCTGCTCGCGGGGCAGCCCGTTCGCGACGCCGCCGTCGGCGAGGGCCTCGATGAAGAGGTAAGCGTAGGCCGGTCCGCTCCCGGAAAGGCCGGTCACGGCGTCGAGGAGATACTCGGGCACCTCGACGACCGAACCGACGGCGCCGAGAAGGCGGGCCGCGAGGGCGGCATCGGCATCGGTTGCCTTGGGGCCGCGCGCGAAGGCAGCCGCGCCGCGCCGGATCAAGGCCGGCGTATTGGGCATGGCGCGGATGACGCGGGCGCGGTCGAGGAGGGCACGTTGGAAGGTTTCGAGCGTGACGCCGGCGGCCACCGAGATGAGGAGCGGGCGGGCCTCGGATGGGCAGGCGGCAATTTCGCGAAGGACACCGGAGACATCGACCGGCTTGGTGCAGAGGAGAAGGACGTCGGCACGCCGGGCCAGTTCGTCGACGGAGGACGCCAGTTCGACGGGGCGCTGTTGGCGCAAGGCTTCCATCGCGGAGGGCTGGACGTCGAAGACGATGACGCCCGATGGCTCGACCGCACCGGCATCGATGGCGCCGAGGACCAGCGCTTTCCCCATGCGGCCGCAGCCGATCAGGCCGAGAAGCATGGCGGAAGGATGACGGGGAGCGGCCCGGGTGTCGAGGCCGGGAGTGGCTTTTCCTTGTTTCGGCGCACGACCGGGGGGAAATAGGGCCATGCGAGGAGATTGGAAAAGCTGGTGGGGCGCGCTCCTGCTGGGCGGGGCCGGATGTTGCGGGCTGAGCGCTGCGGAAGGTGACGAGGCGGACGCGGGCAGCGGGCCGGGCGAGCCCCGCAAGGAGTCGTTCGTGATCGAGGATGTGATTCATCCGGTGATTGCGGCGCTGCCGACGCCGGAATTTCACGAGGGAATCGTCTCGACTCCAAGTGCGGTGACGGCGCGGAACGAGGCGGCCCAGCGGCACGTCCAACAGGGGATCGCGCTGATTCAGGCGGCATGGGACTTCGAGGCCTACCGGCATTTCTGCGAGGCGGTTCGGGCGGACCCCGAGTGTCTCATGGCCTACTGGGGGATCGGTCTGGCGCTTGCCGCACCGAACAACGAATTCATGATGCAGCGGATGCGGGCGGTGGAGCGCATGCTCGACTTGATGGAGGCGGAGGCCGGGACGGCGCGGGAGCGGGAATACGCGTTCACTCTCGCGACGCTGTATTCGGCGGACGCCAGCGTGGCGGCGCGGAACTTCGGGAAGCTCTCGGAGCGGTATCCCAACGATTTGCAGGCAAGGTTGCTGTCGGTCTACCTCCAGAGGGACGGGTACGACGAGTTCGGAGAGGTTCTCGATGGCCAGGAAGCGGCGGTGCGGGGGATGCGCCAGTTGCTGGAGGAGCATCCTGAGAACCTCGCAGTGATGACGTTCTGGGCGATGCTGCACACGGAGGCTCCCGACCCGGGAGGCCTGCCGCGGCGGGAGGTGTTGCCGGTGGTGCGACGGATTGCCGCGAGGCTTCCCGGTTTTCCACCGGCGCACCACTTGCACGGGCATTTCGAGTGGCGGTGCGGGAATCATGCTCTGGCGGAGGAGGCGTTTCGGCGGGCCGTCCTGCTGTATGAAGATTACATGGAGAAGAACGAGGTGACCTTTCATGGCTGCGACGGGTGGGTGCGCTGCCAGCTGTATCTGGCAACGGCCTTGCACGGACGGGCGGCATTCCGGGAAGCGTTTCCGGTCGCGAAGCGACTGGCGGATCTCGAGGTTGATGTCCGGCGGTTGGATTCGCACGGGGCGAACCTCGTTCTTTGGGAGGGGAGGACCTTGGCGGCGCGCTTGCACGCGGCGCGGGGATGGGAAGGAGACCTCGACCGGGCCATCAAGAGTCTTCCGGGGAAGGATGCCCCGCAGCTTTTTCGGGACCGCAGCCTCGCGTTGTATTATCTCGAGGGGCTGCGGCAGTATCTCGGGGCGCGGCGTGAACTGGAGCGGGGGAACCGGGAGATGGCGCGCGAGTTCCGGGAAGCCCTCTCCGCGACCGGCAACCGTCTGCTGAGTCTGCAGGCGGAGGCGATGACTACGTCCGCAGTTTCGGAGTATCTTCGGGCCCTGCGCACTCTCGAAGTGCTGACGGCGGAACTGCGGGGACTGATCGCGCTGACTGGCGAGGTGGAGGGACGCCGCTCGGCGTTCAACTGGTTCCAGTCAGCGGTCGAAAAACAGTTGCGGCCGACGCTGCTGATGCCGCCGTCGATCGTTTACCCGATGGAACTCCGCCTGGCCGACTACTACATGCGGGTTGCGGAACCACTGAAGGCGGCCGAAACCTATCAGAAGGCGCTGGTCCGACAGCCGAATGACCTTGCCTCCCTCCACGGATACCGCCGGGCCCTGGTCACCCTCGGCCGGGAAAGCGATGCCGCGAAAATTCTCAGGCAGATCGAGAGGGTCAAGGGGCGCCGGTAGCCTGCCAGCAAGCCAGCGAGCCGTCCGTCATCGCGATGTAGAGTTTGCCGTCCGTGGCAGCCATGCCGTCCCAGACCGGGGGAGCTTCAAGCTGGTAGGAGGCGAGTTCTTCCCCATCCCGGGCGGAGACAACGTGAAGGAGGGCGCCGCGTTTCCCATCGAGCGCCTCCTGCTGGGCGCGCAAGGACTCGGGCGAGACGGGATCGTAAGGGTGGGGCTTGTCACCGGAAGCGACGCCGAAGAGGTCCGGCGGTCCGGCGACGAAGAGCGTCCGGCCGGCGCTGAGGACCATGGCACGCGCGAGGAGGGGAATCTTTTTCGACCAGAGGGAGCTGACCTTGTTGGGCTTGGCCGGTGCTCCGCCACGCCGCGCTCCGCGGCCGGGCCTGCTCCCGGGGCCGGTTTGCGCTTCGGGCTTCGCGCCGTTTACGGCGGTCCAGGAGTGGGCGTAGAGGAGATATTGCATCCGCCCCAGGCCCACGTGCGCCCCGACACGAGTGTATTGATTGAACCGTCCGAACCCGTAGATGGCCTCCTCATCCATGACCATGATCCGGCCCGCCGGGACCCGGCTGCCGGCGACCGGCCAGCCGCCGTAGTTCGACTGCATCTTCGAACCGAACAGCCAGTAGGTCCGGTGCCACCACGAGCCGTCGAGAAATCCGGCCGGACTATAGAGATGCGGGACGTTTGACGGCTGCCGGGCGCCTTGCTTGTCGAAGCGCCGATGCCGGAGAAAGACGCTCTCGCCGTCGCTGGACAGGACATCCGGCAGGGCGGCGGTCGTGAGGGCCGTTTCGGAAAGCATCTTCCCGGTGTTGGCGTCGAGCCGGAGAAGGCGCATGCCGCCGTCGAGGTGGGCAGTGCGGCCGGAGACCGCGAAGACGACATCCCCGTCGACGAGGACGCTGCCGGGAACGGGCCATACCGACTCCAATCGGCCGTATGCCACGATGCGGCGATCGCGCGGCGCGGCGCGGAACCGCCAGGCCAGTTCGCCGTCACGGGCGCGGAGACAGGTGATCCAGCCATCGGCGGCGCCAAAGATCGCGGTGCCGCCGTGAAGGGTGGGGGGGGAATCGACGCGCCCGCCGACGGTGTGGGACCAGCAGGGCTTGCCGGTGTCGGCATCCAGAGCGTGGACTTGGTGGGCATCAATATCGGCCACGAGAACTCTCCCCCCCGCCACCACGAGGGTACTGAGCTTGCCGCCCAGTTTGGTCCGCCAGGCGGGCCGGAGGCCGGAGGGGACGCTGGCCGTCGTGCTTCCGCTCCGCGCGTTGTCATGGCGGTAGGTCGGCCAGGCGCCGGATTGTTCTCGCCCTTCCGCAGTCGACGCCTTGCCGAAGGCAGGGCCTTTCTCGAGGCGGGTGTCGGCGGCCGGCCGGGCCTCTTCTTCCGGCGCCGCTCCGGCGGCGAGAGCGTTGAAGCTGTTGAGTTTGCTTTCCACGTGACAAGCGCATGAGTGAGGCGGGACGTAGGTGAGTCCATTGCAGGGCATCACGCCGTATTGGCAGGCCCCCCGAACCCATGCGTGGCCGAATCCCTCTCCGCTGGCGATATCGATGTACTCGATTCCGTCGCGGCCGAGAACCAGGTAGTTCGCCGTGGCACGGTTGCGATAGCAGCGATGATGGCCCATGACGATTTTGAAGAACTGCTGGTCTTTGGGGCGCTCGCGTCTGACCTTGCCGGTCCTGAAGTCGAGTCCTCTGGTGATGCCCGGTTCGCGGCTGCCGACGAGCTTGCCGGACCACACCAAGCCGTCGGCGACGAGGACATCGACGGGCGCGTTGTAGACCTCCTTGCAGGGGGACTCCCAGAGCTTCCTGCCGGTCTCGGCCGAGAATGCCGTGATCCGCCCCGGCGGAGCGAGGCCCCCGTGGGAGTCGACGACCCATGAGCCCCGCTCACCGGCCTTCCCGGCTCCGGAATGGACGGCGTCGGCGGCCCGGTCGCCGCACAGGACCACATCCTTGTAGACCACCAGCGTCGGCGCCGACCAACTGGGCCGGTGCCGGCTCACGGGCCGCGCCGCCCGCCAGAGCGGTTCTCCCGAGAACGACTCCAAGGCGAAAATCTCGCGGGGATTCTGAAAGAAGACCTTCCCACCGGCAGTGCAGAGCGTGGTGGGCATGAGATCCGACGTATCGCGATCCGACTTGCTCCACAGGACCGAGCCACTGGCGGCCTGGATGGCCACAAGGCGCTTCTCGGGCGGGGTCTCCCGCCAGATCCGCCAGTGCATCCAGCGTTCGGTTGGTTCGTCGGGCATGGCGGCGCCCGCCGTGTTGTCCGGGGGACGGTCACCGGCGACAACGAACAGCACTTCGTCGCGGACGACGAACTCAAGGGCGTTGTCCGTCTCCCGGTAGGTCCTGATCGTCTCGCCCGTGGCGGCGTCGAGGGCGGTGACAGGCTTGCCGTATCCCAACGTGACGTAGACCCGTTCGCCGGCCGCGACGAGGCGCCGGGCCAACTCGGTGGGGCCGCTGCGAAACCCCCTCAGATGCCCTTCCCACGGATCGACCGGCCGCTTCCACAGGAAGACGCCGCTGAAAGCGTCGCGCGCAACAAGGAACCACCGCGGTCGCAGCGCCACCGACGCGATCGGGCCTTCGTCGATGATGTAGAAGATGCGGCCGCCTGCCGAGACCATCGCACTGACGCTGCTCAGATGGTCGTGGCTTCGGCACCACTTGGGACCCGATATCCATTGGAATCGCCGGGGGGGACCGGCGACGGCGTCCCTGCTCACCGCATTGTTGCCGGCGTCGTAGAGGTAGTGCGTCCAATCGTCGATCCCGGACGGGCGCGCCTTGACGGTCTTCTTTCCCCCGATGTATGCCACGCCGTCCGGACAGAGCACGCGGAGGACTTCCTCCATGGGAACCGGGCCGGGGTTCTCCGCGACAATCAGGTTCACAAGGTTGTCGGCGTAGGGCAGACGGGTCCCCTGAAGACGATCGACCGAAACCTCGCCGTAAACGCCGAGCTGCTGAAGATGCTGGCGCGCCTCGCGCACGTTGCGGGCATCGGTATCGAGGCCATGCACAAGGTAGCTCCCATTGGCGCGCAGGTCCGCCGTGAGGGTGCCGTCACCACACCCGAGGTGCACGACCAGTCCTCCCTCGACGCCCGCCTTCTCAAGAATGTCCCGCGCCGCGCCGCCTTCCGAGACGGACGCTTGCAGAAGACAGAGGGTGAAATGCGCGGCAATGATCGCCTGCTTCATGGCGAGGGTTCCCCGGGTTGATTCTCTGCTGGATTCTCTGCTGGTCAGGATCAGGCTGCCTCGACCTCGTGGCGGGGGACGCCGCGAAGCTCGAAGACGCGGAGGATGGTTTCCTCGATGAGGTTGGCGGGACACGAGGCGCCGGCCGTGACCCCGATGACGGCCGGCCCGTCGCCAAGAAGCCGCTCCGGATAAGGGCTGTCGATCTCGTGCCCGGCGCCCAGATCGTAGTTCGCGATCGTTTCGAGAGACGCGAGGCACTGGGCGTTCCGGATGAAGAAGGTGGGGAGGTGCTCCTGGCCGATCTCCACGAGGTGGGAAGTGTTGGAGCTGTTGTATCCGCCGACCACGAGCAGGAGGTCCATGTGCTCCTTGAGGAGTTCAAACAGAGCGTCCTGCCGTTCCTGGGTGGCGCCGCAGATGGTGTCGAAAACCTGGAAGCGGTCCGTGGATTGATCGCGGTCCGCGATGGCGCTCCTGATCCGCCGCTGGATCTCCTCGGTCTCGCTCTTGAGCATGGTGGTCTGGTTGGCAACCCCCACTTCCCGCAAGTGCAGATCCGGATCAAACCCCCGCGAGGTGGCCCCCCCAAAGCGCTCCAGGAACTGCTCCCGATCACCGCCATGGCGGATGTAGTCGCAAACAAGGTCCGCTTCTTCAAGGGTGAGCACGATGAGGTAGTGCCCGGCGCCGTCCGGCCCCTCGGCCCGCGAGGCGGTGGCGCGGGTTTCCTCGTGGTCTTTCTTGCCGTGGATGATCGAGGTGGCGCCGGCCTTGGCGTAAGTCCGGACCCTCCGCCAGACCTTCATGACGTCGCCGCAAGTGGTGTCAATCACGTAGCAACCGGTTTGTTCCAGCTTCTTCATGAAGGAAGTCTGGGCCCCAAATGCCGGAACAATCACCACGTCCTCCTCGGTCAGATCCTCATATTGCCCGTCCATCCGCTCCCACGGCAGAAAGGCAATGCCCATGTCTGCCAATTGCCGGTTTACTTCCGGATTGTGAATAATCTCCCCGATCAGGAACAGCCGCCGCTCCGGGAAGACCCGGCGGGCCGCGTAGGCCAGGTCAATCGCCCGCTCGACCCCGTAGCAAAAACCGAATTGCGTCGCCAGACGCACCGTGGTGGCCCCGATCGTCAGCTTGCCCTGACGGGAGCGGATCTTTTCGACAATCGGCGAGCGGTAGTGCCGTTCAACCTCCGCCTGCACGACTTCCATGACGTCCGGCCGACGAACGTTCACAGGCTGGCGGCGCGGTTTCGAAGGAGCTTCATGCACGACCCACCTATGCCACGAAGAACTCCTCCCGTATACGCGATTCTCGGAAGATTTCATGATCACGCCCCGCTCCATCGACTCCAAAATAGGGCCCATTCCGGGAATCGCGACGCTCTGTCCGCCTCCCACCATGGTGAGCGGCGCCAAAATGACACGCCTTGCCGGGACTGAATGAACAATTTCCGATAAAATGCGTCTAAATCGAGAGCTTGGGCGAACCTTAAGGCGCTTACGCTCAATCCTTGGACGCGATACGCGGCAATACTAAGAATTATTCTAATTTTATTTCTGGACACGGGCATGGGAAGTGCTTAGAAAGAAGGGCACAGGGCGCGATATTACAATGTGCTCACAAAAATCGAAAGAAAGAGCGCTCTGCGACGTTAAAGACGGTGACGAGAGAGAGAGAAGAATCGATTGCGAGCGCCGAACGAAAGGGGAACTGAAATGGCACGATTGGATTCAGACAGCAGTTTGCGGGTGTATCTTCGGGAGATCTCGAAGACGGATCTCTTGAAGCCGGAGGAAGAGGTGAAACTCGCGGCGAAGATCAAGCGGGGCGACAAGAAGGCCCGCACGCACATGATCAAGGCGAACTTGCGTCTGGTGGTCAAGATCGCCCAGGATTACGCCGGGTACGGTCTGCCGCTGGCCGATCTGATTTCGGAGGGCAACATCGGACTGATGAAGGCGGTGGAGCGGTTTGACCCGGCGAAGGGGGGCAAATTGAGCACCTACGCGGCGTGGTGGATCAAGCAGTCCATCAAGCGGGCCCTCGCGAATCAGAGCAAGACGATTCGCCTTCCGGTTCACATGGTGGACAAGATCGCGAAGATGCGGAGGATTTCGATGATCATGACGGAAGCCTTCGGCCGGGAGCCGACGGACGAGGAGTTGGCGGAAGAACTCGGGATTCCGAGGAAGAAGCTGGCGCTTCTGAAGCGGGCGTCGCAGCGGCCGACCTCGCTGGACGCGCCGGTGAACGAGGGAGAAAAGGCGGATTTCGGCGACATCATCGGGGACGAGCGGGCCGTGAACCCCCTTGACGCTCTGGCAGACAAGAACCTGCACCATCAACTCGATGACCTGCTGGACGTTCTCGACGAGCGGGAGCACCGGATCATCGACGCCCGCTTCGGCCTGAATGGGAAAAGGCCAATGACGCTTGAAGAAGTCGGACGAGAATTCGGGGTCACCCGGGAGCGAATCCGGCAACTTCAGAACGTTGCGCTTG
>CAYPUM010000018.1:0-14266 GCA_964413545.1 uncultured Roseibacillus sp.
CCGCCCGGGAGCTGGCTCCGGACGATGTTTGCGGCATGCCGGCCTTCGGGGGTGGCGGGAGTGCTCGGGCCGGTCAAGCCGTTGTACGAGGAGCCGCCGCCGCAGTGGGTGGTGGCGGGGAAGTTCTACGACCGGCATGTGCACGAGACCGGACACGTGATGGAATGGACCAATTGCCGCACCGGCAATGTTCTCATGAGAAGGCGGATCATCCCGGCTGATGAGCCGCCGTTCCGCGAGGAATTCGGGAGCGGCGGGGAAGACCGCGATTTCTTCAGGAGGATGATAGCGCGAGGGCACAAGTTCGTCTGGTGCAACGAGGCCGCCGTTTCGGAGATCATTCCGGCTTCGCGCTGGAAGCGGAGTTTCCTTCTGCGGCGGGCGCTTCTGCGCGGGCGGGCCTCCTTCGCGCGCCGCAAGGGGCGGGTGAAAAGGCTTCTGATATCCCTCACGGCGATACCGGTTTATGCGCTCCTCCTCCCGGTCGCGCTTCTTGCGGGGCAGCACCGGTTCATGAAATACTCGGTCCGGCTGTGTGACCATTGCGGGCGGGTTCTGGCGGCGCTCGGGATCAACCCGGTCCGGGAGGTTTACCTCAGCCAGTGATGATGACATGAACGAATCCCCTCAGAATTCGGACGCCCGCCGGGAGGATTGGCTGGCGGGGCCGGAGGATCCGGTCCTTGTGACGGGCGCCGCGGGCTTCATCGGGAAGCGCGTGGTGAGGAACCTTGCGGCGAAGGGATTCGCGGCGATCCGGTGTTTTGCGAGGTCCGGCGGGTCGGGGGATATCCCGGCCGGGCCCGGGGGGAACGGCGGACCGGCGTGTGCTCCCGAGATCGTGGAGGGCAATCTCCTCTCGCGCGAGGACTGCGAGCGCGCGGTGAAGGGGGCGAGGGTCATCTATCATCTTGCCGCCGGGAGCGGATCGAAATCCTCCCCGGACGCCTACATGAACTCGGTCGTGACGACCCGGAACCTGCTCGAGGCCGCCCGCCGGGAGGGCGCCATGCGTCGCTTCGTGAATGTCAGTTCCTTCTCCGTCTACTCGAATCGCGGCGGTTCACGCCGCCGGTTGTTCGACGAATCGTGTCCGATGGATGACAATCCGCAGTTGCGCGGCGATGCCTATACCTATGCGAAGGTGCGGCAGGACGAGATGGTCATGGACTACTGCGGGCGGCACGGCCTGTCCTACGTCCTGGTCAGGCCGGGGGTCGTCTACGGGCCGGGAAAAGGCCGCATTTCGGGACGGGTGGGACTGGGCACCTTCGGGGTGTTCCTGCATCTCGGGGGAGGCAACGAGATCCCCCTGACCCATGTCGAGAACTGTGCGGAAGCCATCGTTCTGGCGGGGTTGCAGCCCGGGGTTGACGGGGAGGTCTTCAACGTGGTGGACGACGATCTGCCGTCGAGCCGTCGATTCCTGCGGCAATACAAGCGGCGGGTGAGGTCGTTTCCCTCGATCTATCTTCCGCATGCGGTGAGCTACCTTCTTTGCTGCGCATGGGAGAAATACTCGTCGTGGTCGAAGGGACAGCTTCCGCCCGTCTTCAACCGGAGCATGTGGCGGGCCTACTGGAAGCCGGGCCGCTACACGAACCGCAAACTCAAGGAACGCCTCGGATGGCGCCCCCTTGTGTCCACCGGGAAAGCGCTGGGGGATCATTTCGAACACTGCCGGAAGGAAGAGGAAGATGCTTAAGGTTGGTATCATCGGGTGCGGCAAGATCGCCGACAGCCACGCCGAGCAGATCCTGCGCATCCCCGGCTGCGAGATCGTGGGCGCGTGCGACCGGGAGGAGTTGATGGCGCGCCAGCTGTGGGAGCGCTTTCCGGTAAAGGCCTGCTACTCGGACGCGGGGGAGATGCTGAAGCGGGCGCGCCCGGATGTCGTTCACATCACCACCCCCCCCGGAAGCCATTTCGAGCTGGGATGCCTCTGTTTGCAGGAGGGTTGTCATGTCTACATCGAGAAGCCGTTCACCTGCGACACCGGGCAGGCGGTCGAGCTCATTCGCCTCGCGGAGGAGACCGGCGTGAAGGTGACGGCGGGTCATGACCTCCAGTTCAGCCATGCCGCGAGGCGCTTCCGCCGCCTCGTGTCGAAGGGCGTCCTTGGGGGGCCTCCGGTGCACATGGAGAGCTACTACGGATACGAGCTGGGAGGCCGCTACGCCAAGGCCCTGCTGGGTGACAAGCAGCACTGGATCCGGCGGCTGCCGGGCAAGCTCATTCAAAACATCATCAGCCACGGCGTGGCGCGGGTCGCGGAGCACCTCGAAGGTGACGAGGCGGAGGTGGTCGCGCTCGGTTTTCCCAGCGAGTTGTTGAGGACCGCCGGGGAAGGCGAAATCGTGGACGAGGCCCGGGTGATCGTGCGGGACCGGAGGTCCGCGACGGCCTACATCACGTTCTCGTCGCAGATGAGGCCCTTTCTTCACCAGTTTCGTCTTTACGGGCCCGGGGGAGGGCTCGTGTTGGACGAGGATGAGCAGGTGGTGCTGCGGCTTCGGGGCACGCGGTTCAAGAGCTATCTGGAGAAGTTCGTTCCCCCGGTGGTGTATTCCCGTCAGTATTTCGGGAACCTCGCCGCCAACCTGCGCTTGTTCCTGCGCAACGACTTCCACATGAAGTCGGGGATGAAGCACCTCATCGAGCAATTCTACGGGTCGATCCGGGACCACGGCCCGCCGCCCATCCCGTATCGCGAGATCCTCCTCGGATCGCGCATCATGGACGCGCTGTTCGCGCAGGTGCACGGCGCGCCTCCGGCCATTGAGGGCGCCGGAGACGGCGGCCCGGGATGCGGAGGCCGGCAGGAGAAGCTCCGGACCCCCGCCGGAAAGCCGTGAGAACTCACCTCGGTTGAATCAGGCAACGCCCCCGTCCTCATGCCACCGCTCCTCGCGCTGAGTCTCTGCACGATCTTCGTGCTCTACCTGCTGAAACTGGACCGGCGCCAGTCGGCCTCGGTTTCCTTTGCGGCGTGGGTCCCCACCCTGTGGGTGTTGTATTCCGCATCGCGGCCCCTTGCACGCTGGTTCCTGCAGGGGGCGCAAGTGGAGAGCGACGGGGTGGAAACGGTCGGAGGCGTGCTTGATCCCCTGTTTCTGCTCACCCTGACGGTTCTGGGGGGCGCGATCATCGTGCAGCGAAGGCTTTCCGTCAGCCGGGCTCTTTGGGACAATGGTTGGCTGGTGGCGCTCTACGCGCTCATCGCGATCAGTGCCGCCTGGTCGGAGTATCCGGGATCCACATTCCAGGGGTGGCTCAGGGCCGTCGGGGCGTTGGTGATGGCGATGGTGGTTCTGAGCGAGGAAAGTCCCCGCCGGGCGTTGGAGAGCATCCTGAGGCGCTCGGCATACGTGCTGCTGCCGTTTTCGTTATGTCTCATCAAGTACTTTCCGGAGTACGGGGTGGCGTTCGGCAGGTGGACGGGGGAAAGGATGTGGGTGGGCGTTGCCACGCAGAAGAACAGCCTTGGAAGACTCTGCCTCGTTGCGGGAATCTACCTGATCTGGGTCCAGCTCAGGCGGATGGGCGCCGGGCGCGAATCGCGGGAAAGGTCCGAATACTACGCGGACTGGGTTGTCCTTGCCCTGGCGATCTATCTTCTGCTGGGCTCTCACAGCGCGACGGCGATGATGGTGCTTGTCGTGGGCGGGGGGGCTCTTGCGCTGCTCACGTGGAGGAAAGAAAGCCCCGAGGGATGGCACGGGTTGATCGCCCTGACAGCGGCGGGCGCCCTTGCGTATGGGACGCTCATGCCGTTTATCGGCGCGGACTTGCTCGGCGGGATAAGCTCCCTGTTGGGGCGCGACGCGACGCTGACAGGGCGCACGGATATCTGGGGAGAGTTGACGCGGTACGTGTGGGAGGCTCCGGTTCTGGGTTTCGGATTCAGAAGCTTCTGGATTGATCCTCCGCTCAGTTATGCCCTCAACCAGGCGCACAACGGATATTTGGACACCCTGCTTCATGTAGGTATGGCGGGTTTGCTGCTCCTTGTGGCTTTCCTTGCGTCGGTGTGGAGAAAGGCGTATGCGACCCTGCGCGAGGACTTTGCATGGAGCAGCCTCACCATCGCCCTGCTCCTGATTGTGATCCTGCATAACGCCATGGAGACCTCGTATCTGCTGGGCACCAGTCATCTTTGGGTGATACTGGTGTTTGTGGCCGTTCTGGTGTCGGCGAGGGAATTGGAGGAGCCCGGTGACGAGGCGGGCGTGGTGTGAAAGCGGCTCGATGACGGATGATCCGCCGGCATGAGCATGAGGATTGGGGGGAGCACTGTCGGGCGGACCGCCCAAAAATCGACTTGACTTGGCGACGGGAGGTATTAATGCTGGCTATCAGAAAAATGAGATCACCGGCGGAACGAGGGACTGAGAGAGGCCGAGTCGGGTTATGGGCGGAGGCGGTCGTGCCGGGAGTTGCATGGGGGAACCGGGGCGGAGCGGCGGCGAGACGAATTTGGACAAGGGAGGGCTCGGGAATGCTGCGGACGGTGCTGAGGGTCTGGGCCATCTCATGGCTGGCGATGGGAGGAGCGGCAGCGGACACTGTATCTGCCGCGAGTCCCTCGAGGACGGACGTGTTGGACGCCATCAACGCGAGCAGCAACGGCGACACGGTGCTGGTGCCGGCGGGAAGCGCCGGCTGGAGCGGGCAGATTTCCATTGGCAAGGCGATCACGTTGCAGGGCGCGGGAGTGGGCTCCACCATTATCCGGAACCAGTCGGACGGCTTTATCTTTTCGGTCAGTTGCACCAGCGCGGGCCGCATTCGCATCACGGGTTTCGAGTTGCAGGGCGAGGGAAGCGATGGCACTTGGGGAATGACGTTTTCGGGAGACAAGTGGGCTGAATATCAGGTGGACAACTGCAAGTTCGAGTTTTTCGGGGAACGCGCGATTCGCAACGAAGGACTCCTGCAGGGTCTGATCTACGACTGCTCGTTCGTGAATTGCTTCAAGACGGTCGATGTGTATGGCGGCAACTACATGAATGAATCATGGCAGGAGGCCCTGACGCTGGGGACGACCCGCGCCTGCGTGGTGGAAGATTGCTCGTTCTTTTACGATTCGCAGTTCTCCGCCAGCCAGGGGGCCACCTCGTCCCGCGGGCAGGGCGGGCGGTCGGTATGGCGGTTCAACACGTGGAAGAACACGAAACCGGGGCTGGATTTTTTCCCGATCCTCGATTGTCATGGGAACCAGGCGCGGGTGAGCGGCCAGAATCCAACGGTGGATCCTCCGGGTGGAACCGGGACGCATCGCGGCACCCGCCAGTTTGAGGCTTATGGAAACACCTTCCACTCGGACGCCGGGGGAGGCGCGAACATGCGGCTCACGGACCTGCGGGGAGGAACGATCATCATGTTCGAGAATGTCTTCACCGGCGGCGACATGCAGGACGGGTTCAAGGCGCGCGAAGAGGACGGTCCGAACAACAGAGGATTCCTGAGCGGGTTTCCCGGCTACGATTCGCACTGGATGTGGTTCTGGGACAACCTGAGCAACGGGCAACCGATCACGACCGTCGACTTCACGTATAACCACGACCCGAATTTCCTCATCGAGGGCACCAATTACTTTTTCCGTTCGCCCCGGGCCGGGGATCCGATCGTGCAATCGTACACCCCGCTCGCGTATCCGCATCCCTGGCGCCAGGTGCTGCCCCCCCCGAAATCGCCGCGCGGGTTCCGAGAGCCCTAGAGTCCTTGAAGGCCGGAATTGTGTGCAAATGAGCCGGGTCACGGGGGGGCGCCCCCTGTTCGTTTTTTCGGTGAACGATGGCGGCGCGGGCAGCGGATGACGAGGCGCGCTTCGCTTGATCGCCGGCCGTTCTCGTTCACCGGACCGGGGCTCGCCTCGCTGGTCCGGTGTGGAGTTCGGCCGGATGCATTCCGGCGGGCGGAATGAAGCGCCGGGGGGGCGTTGTCGAACCGCCGGGAGTCGACCGGGTGACCGGCTGGTCGTTGCCGCGGGAGAGATTGGAACTCCGGGAACAGCGATATGGGTGGTTCCAACAAGAGCTTCGGGTTGCCGGATCTGAGGCGCCTTTCGGCGCGCGGGGGATTCTACACGGCGGCGGCGCAGGCGGGCAGCTATGCCCTTCAGCTCGTTGCCACCGCATTTTTGGCGCGGATCCTCCTCCCGGAGGATTTCGGGGTCGTGATGATGGTTACGGCCTCGGTCTCTCTTCTCGGCTATGTGGCGGTTGATTTCGGACTGACGGATGCCACGATCCAGAAGAAGGAACTCGAGGCATCCGATCTGAGCGGACTTTTTTGGACGAGCGTTTGTGCCGGGACGCTGGTGGCCGTTCTTTCGATCGCCGCGGCGCCGTTTCTGGCGTGGTTTTACGGGGATTCGAGGGTGACAATGATCACGGTCGCGATTGCGCCGTCGTTCCTGCTCCAGGGGATGGCAGTCCAGCACCGGGCGCTGCTGAGCCGGGAGATGCGGTTTGGAGCGGTTTCCCTGATTCAGGTTCTTTCGGTGTTGGCGGGGGTGGCGGTGGCCCTTGTGGCGGCGGTGGCGGGTGCGGGATACTGGTCCCTTGTGATGCAGCCGTCGGCGATGAATCTTGCGGCGATGGTGGCGGCCTGGTCGTTCCACCGCTGGAGGCCGGGCATGCTGGGTTTTGGTTCCGGGTTGCGGTGGTTTCTGCGCTTTGGAAGGGATCTCACGCTGTTCAACCTGCTGTCGCGGTTCTCGAGGATGATCGACCGGATCGTGGTCGGGAAGACCTGCGGAGCGGCGGACCTTGGATATTATACGAGGGCCTCCGCCCTGCTCCTCATACCGCTGGGCCAGATCATTCTCCCGATGGGCAAAGTTGTTGTTCCGGTCCTGAGTCGTCTGCAGGACGATGCGCCGCGCCTTCGCAGGTATTTCGCGAGGATCGCGAACATTGTCGGTTTGACGACCTTTCTTCCGATCGCGATCCTGGCGGCACTGGCCGAAGAGGTGGTTCTCGTTTTGCTCGGACCGAACTGGCTTCCCAGTGTCGAGATTTTCAGGATCCTTTCGCTGGCGGTGCTGGCCCGTGTCCTGCACGGGATGATCACGTGGGTTTCGACCGCCCTTGGAAGAAGCCGCCAGTTGCGGAGGTGGTCGCTGATCAGCCTGCCCACGATTCTGATCTGCGTTTTGGCGGGCTCGCGGTTCGGGATGACGGGTGTCGCGGTAAGCTACTCGATCGCGAGCTTCCTGACGCTCTCTCCCGGGCTGCACCTTCTTGTCAAGTTCACCCCGGTAACGGGAGGAGACATCGTCCGTTCGATGTGGCGCCCTCTGCTTCTCGGCATTCTTCTCTATGGAGTGGTATCGGCGGCGCGGATGTGGCTTTCAGATCTCGACGCGTGGCTTTGCGGCTTGGCCGCAGCGGTCCTCGGGACGGCGCTCACCGCTCCGGTGGTGCTTTTCTGGAAGGAAGCGCGACGCGAAGTGGCGGAGGTATTGCTCCTCGTGAGGGAAGCGGGCGGACGCGAGGCATCCAGCGGCCCGGCCGCCTGAGCACTGCCGCATGGTGAGACACGCGAATCCCGCGGGGGGGGTATGCGGACTGATGGTTCCGGTCGAAGAGATTTGATGATGCAGCGGCCGACGACAATGACTGAGAAGGATCCGGCAGGCCGGGGTTCCCGGCGCCCCGGCGCGGGGAGAAAAGGCCTGCCGGTCGTGGTGGTCGTGGCGCTGGCGATCCTTGTGCCGGCGGCGGTTCGGTTGATTCACCTTGGCGCAGACGCCCCGCCCGGGCTTCCGGGTCAAATGGCCGTCTACGTGGACGAGGGATACAAGACTCTTCTTCCGCGGAACCTCGCGAGCTACGGGAGCACTCACTGGCATGCCGGCGATGACTATCCCGGCTGGTTTCGGAGCAGCCTGATCACGCAGGGGGCGTACTATCTCAGCTTCCTGTCGTTCGGGCCGAGTCTCGAAGCGGCGCGGATCACGTCGGTGATGTGGTTTGTATTGCTTCTGGGGGCGTATTGTTTCGGCTATGGCCGCGAGCGAGCACGGATCGGCTTCTGGGCCGGTTTGTGCATTCTTGCGTTTGAGCACCTGATGTGGGTGTTCTCGCGGCTGGCGCTGCTTGAGATTGCGGCCATGGCCTTGGTTTACGGGGCGTTGCTGGCGCTCAGGGGCGGGCGGGTCAAGGCGGCGCCATGTTTCGTGGTGGTCTTTTCGATGGGAGTGATCGCCATTTTCGGGGTGAAGCTGAATGCCATGATGATCGTGGCGCCGGCGCTGGCCGGGATACTGGCTTGCCTTGCGCTGGGCGCCCTGTCGCAACGATGGTTCGTGGGTGTTTGCGTGGCGGGGTTGGCGGGAGGCGTGGCGGCGGTGGCAGCGGTGAAACTTGGCGTCAGACTGCCCGGGGTTGCCTCCTCGATCGAGCGGTTGGACGTCTGGCCGGCCGGAGAGGTCGCGGTCAGATTCGTTGCCAACGCGGTGTTTCAAGGTGATCCGTTCCTTGTGATCCTTGGACATGTGTCTGCCTTGGCATTGCTGCGACGCGGCTCGGCCGGGTTCGTCGGGAACCCGTTCCGGTGCGCTGTTTTCAGCATGGCCCTTCTGGGGGCGTTCCTGCTGGCGCTGGTGGGGCCTGAAAGCGTGATTCGATGGTGCGTCCTGATTCTCCCGGCTCACATATTTCTTGTCACCGAATGCCTCGTCGAGGAGAGGGAAGGGAGCTCCCGCGAAGCGGCGCAGGCCGAGCCGTGGCCGCTGGTCGTGAATGTTCTGAGAGGAGGCATCCTGTTCCTTCTGACCTGTGAATGCCTGCTGGCGGGGGTCGCGTTCCTGCATCCCGGATTCACGATTGGCGGGACGACGCCGCGCCTGCTGGCGCTGGCCGCCGCGATCTCGTTGCCGGTCGCGCTCGTCGGATGGAGGTGGCACGAGCGTCTCTTCACGGGGATTGGCTGGAGGTTGGGGTTCGGGGTGCTGGTTGCCGGCCTCGGGGTCTTCAACCTCCACAAGATGACGGGGTACGTCTTCAATCCGGACTGGCAGGTGCAGTCGATCTCGCGGGACCTGAAGAGCGTAACTTCGAAGGATGCCGTGATCGCGGGCGACTGGAGCCCCCTCTTCACCCTTGGGGCGGAGCGGCGGGCGCTCTACATGAACAGCAGGTTCAACAGGCCGGAACGGATCATGGAGCTGAGGCCGTCGCATTTCCTGTATTGCGAGACGAGGCAGTTCGGGGATGCGGGATTGCAGGTCCGGCGCGCCCTCGAGGATGAGGAAGGGGTGCGGGTCATGGACCCGGTCTACCGGTCGGAATACATGGGACGAAAAATCGCGCTGCACCCGCTGGAATATGAGGACGAACGGCCGGGTGGCGGGCGGATTCCCGGCGATGCCGGGAACGCGGCGCGGGCGGGCGACGGATTCCGCTCTTGTCACTACGCCGGGCGTCGGTTACCATACTGACGCTTCATCCGGAGACTCACCCTTACCAATATGAAGCAAGACGTGATCACGCATCCCGAACGAGAGGCGGTTGACACCGCGCTCCCCGTCCCCGGCCCGGCCGGCGAGGTGGACATCAGCATCGTCATCCCGATGCAGAACGAGGAGCCGAACGTAGCCCGGCTTTGCGCGGAGCTGCTGGAGGTGATGGATCGTGACGAGCGCAGTTACGAGGTGATCGTCATCAACGACGGCAGCACGGACGGCACGGGTCAGGCCCTGCAAAGGGTCATCGGGGACGATTCCCGGTTCACGATGGTCGAGTTCACTCGGAATTTCGGACAGTCGGCGGCCATGTCGGCGGGTTTTCGACTGGCTCAGGGCCGGGTCATCGTTCCGATGGACGGAGACCTTCAGAATGACCCGCGCGACATCCCGGGCCTTGTGGACGCCCTCGACGAGCCGCCGGGGTACGACCTTGTGAGCGGATGGCGCAAGAACCGGAAGGACAAGTGGCTCAGCAGGCGGCTGCCTTCGATCCTGGCCAACGGTCTGATCCGGAAGCTGACCTGGTGCGAGGCGCTTCATGATTTCGGGTGCACCCTGAAGGCCTACCGGCGCGACACCCTTGAGGAAGTGACTTTGTATGGGGAGATGCATCGCTTTCTTCCGGCGATGTGCCGGTGGAGGGGGGCCCGCCTCACGGAGAAGGTGGTCAACCACCGGCCGCGGATCGAAGGGTCGACGAAGTACGGCCTGAAACGCACCTTCAAGGTGATGCTGGACCTGATCACGGTGAAGTTTCTCGGGGACTATCTTACGAAGCCGCTCTACTTTTTCGGGAAGCTGGCCTTCGTGGTGCTGATGATGGCGCTTGCCTCGGTGGGGATTGCGCTGGTGCAGCGGTTCGGCTACCTGTCGGCGGAGGGGGTGAAGGTTCACCTCAACGACAGCATCTTCATTCTGTTCGGGATGATGACGTTCATCACGAGTGTGGTGCTCGTGATGATGGGTCTGCTTTCCGAACTCCTGATCCGGATTTACCATGAGAGCCAGGGCCGGATGCCCTACAGGATCCGCCGGATTGTGCGCAACGTCCGTTCCCAATGACCGGGAGAGCGCGAGTCGCGCATCGGTCGCAAGGGGCCAAGGCGGTTCATGGAAGCGATACGGCGGAAGAGGACGAAGAGACGAGGACGGCGCAAACAGGGTGTCCCGGCCGTCGAAACCCGGAATGCAAGCGCGCTTCAGAGAGAATGGGTTCGACCCGATCATTGCAGATGCGGAGAGCTTCACACGGGAAGGCTCGCGGCGGGGGTGACGTCTTGCCGCCGGCGGGCGCCGGTCCGGGATCGCATTCCGCGGCCGGCGCGCGGACGAGGCTGCTCGTTGACGGGCACGTGCATGTTCACGCGGGCTACGACCGCTCTCGTTTCCTGTCGGCGGCGGCGGACAATCTTTCCCGGTTTGGGGACGGATTGCCGACGCTGTTGCTGGCGGAGATGGGCGACGACAACGTTTTCGAAGGGTGGCGCGGAGGGGATGCGCCCTGGCCGCTGACGCGGACCGACGAGGGGGAGTCATTGTTTCTCGGTTCCCGGATGCTGGTGGTTGCAGGGCGGCAGATCGTGACGGCGGAGCGGATCGAGGTTCTCGCCTTGCTGACTGCGGAGCATTTTCCAGACGGGCGGCCGTTGTCGGAGATTCTCGAAGCGATCAAGGCGGCCGGCGCGATTGCGGTGCTTCCATGGGGTGTGGGGAAGTGGTTGGGACGGAGGGGGAGGGAGGTCGCCGCGGCGGCGGCCCGGCACGAGGTCTTCATGGGTGACAATGCCGGGCGGCCCGTGGGTTGGCCGGCTCCGAAGCCATTTCGCGAGCGGCCGGTATTGCCCGGCACCGATCCGCTGCGTCTGCCGGGTCAGGAGGGTGTCGTGGGCACGTTCGGATTCGCCATGCTTTGCGACCTTGATGCGCGCCGCCCTGCTGCCACGATCCGGGCGGCCCTCCGGAATCTCGAAGGCAGTCCGGACTCGTTCGGACGCCGGACCGGCCCGATCGGATTCGTGAGGCAGCAAATCGGTTTACGACTGAAGCAATGACAGGATTCCCCCGAGATATCGAGCGCGCCCTCGGTCGTTCCTACGACCTCATCGTAATTGGGGGCGGCATCTACGGCATGGTCCTGACGCTCGAGGCGGCGCGTCGAGGGATGAAGCCGCTGCTGGTTGAGCGAGGCGATTTCGGGGGGGCGACGAGCCTGAACAGCCTGCGGATTCTGCACGGCGGCCTGCGTTACCTGCAGAACGTCGATCTGCCCCGCTTTTTTGAATCGGTCCGGCAGCGGGATTGGTTCATGAAGCATTTCGAGCCGCTCTGCCGGGAGCTTCCCTGCCTGATGCCTCTCTATGGGAAAGGGCTCAAGCGGCCGGCGGTATTCAGGGTGGCGCTGGGGATCAACAACCGGTTGTCGGGGTCGACGCGGGTGTCGCGGGGGCGGGTTCTGGGAGTCGAGGAGACCATCCGGCGATTCCCGATGGTCCGGCGGGAGGGATTGGCCGGCGGGGGTCTCTGGTACGACGGGCAGGTTCTGAGCCCGCAGCGCCTTCACGCGGAACTGCTCCGTTGGGCGGCCGGGCGTGGCGCGACGGTGCTGAACTACGTCGAGGCGCTGGCGCTGAAGAAGGACACACGGGTGCGCGGATTGGTCACCGATGCGGGTGAATTCACCGCGCCCGTCGTCCTCAACGCGGCCGGGCCGTGGTCGCGGGAGGTGGCGGAACGGCTGGACGAGGACCGGCCGGAACTGATGACGCCGTCGCTGACGTTCAATGTCGTGTTGAAGGCGCCGCCGCCGAGCGAAGCGGCGGTGGCGGTCGAGTCGTCGAGGGTGTTCTTCATCACGCCTCACCGCGCGGGGGTGACCTTCGTTGGAACGGTGCACGAGGCGTGGGAGGAGAAGTGGGAGCCGTCCGAGGCGATGCTTGACCGGTTCCTGCGAGACCTCAATGAAGCGGTTCCGGGATGGGAGGTCGCGCGGCGGGACATCGTGCGCGTCACCCCCGGCGTTTTGCCGTCGAAGGGGCCCGGGGAGGCCGAAATGGCCCACCGCTCGACCTTCGTGAGGCATGCAATTGACGGTCTTTACAGTATTTGCGGGATCAAGTACACCACCGCACAGCGGTTCGCAGCCGGGGTTCTGGAGCGGATATTCGGGCGTCTCCGGGCCGATGAGAGCACTCCCTCGATCGGCGAACGGGCCCGGTTCGTGAATCCCGGGGAGGTGATGAATCTCGGTGATGACGATCTGGGGAATCTCCTCGCGGAGGAGGCGGTCACGCGGGTCGAAGACCTTCTGGAACGACGCATGGACTGGATCGTGGACGAGGCGGAACGGGCGGGATTCGAGAAGCGCGTGGCCGCGGCCTTGGACGAACGGGAGGCACTGGCGACATGAAGATTCTGGTTCTGGCGCCCCAGCCGTTTTATCAGCTTCGCGGGACGCCCATCGCGGTGCGGATGCTGGTCGAGACGCTTGCGGAACTCGGGCACGAGGTGGACCTGCTGGTGTTTCACGAGGGAGAGGACCTTGAGATGCCCGGAGTCTCGCTTCATCGCAGCCCGGCCCCGCCGTGGGTCGGGAATGTCGGACCGGGTTTCAGCGTGAAGAAACTGCTCTGCGACGCGGCCATGACGATGAAAGCGGCCCGCATGGCATGGCGGGGACGGTATGACATGATACACGCCGTCGAGGAAGCGGTGTTCATGGCATGGCTGGCGGGAAGGCTGACCCGCACGCCGTACGTCTTCGACATGGATTCCTCGATGCCAGAGCAGATCGCGGACAAGTACCGGCTCCCCCGCTGGCTGCATCGCCTGATGGACCGTTTCGAAGCGTTCGCGATCCGGGGGAGCGCGGGCGTGGTCGCGGTCTGCCGGGCGCTTGAAGACCGGGTCCGGGACCAGGCGCCGGGGACACCGGTGGTCCGGCTGGAAGATGTCAGCCTCCTCGACGACAAGGCGGAAACGGAGGAAGACCTGCGCCACTCGCTGCGCCTGGGCGGAGAAGTGATCCTCTATGTCGGCAATCTCGAGAGCTACCAGGGGATCGACTTGCTGGTGGAGTCGTTTGCGCTGGCTGCCGAGCAGCGGGATGGGTTTGATCTGGTGGTGATCGGAGGAACGGCAGACGATGTGGCACGCTACGGGGACCGGGCGGCGAATCTGGGAGTGGCGGGGCGGACCCACTTCATCGGTCCGCGACCGCTTGAAGCACTGGCGGCCTACCTGCGTCAGGCCGACATCCTGGTTTCGCCCCGCATCCATGGGAACAACACGCCGATGAAGATTTACTCCTACCTCGACTCGGGGCGTCCGGTCCTTGCTACCCGGCTTCCGACCCACACCCAGGCCTTGACGGACGAGATTGCGGAGCTGGTCGATCCTTCCGCCCCGGCGATGGCGGAAGGCATGCTCAAGCTTCTCGGGGATTCGGGGGAGCGCGACCGCAAGGCGGCGCGTGCACGCGAACGAGTAGCCTCCGAGTACAGTATCGGAGCATTCAAGAGGAAGCTGTCGGCCTTTTACCTTCGACTGGGAGAGTCGGGGGACGAAGGACCAAAGGAGGGGATTGCGACGGGCCGGCCTCCTGCGGCCCCGCTGAAAAAGACTGCCAGTCCATGACCGGGAACGATCGAGAGTCTGCGAGCAGCGGATTGGCCGGGCGGGACCCCGATCCTGTCAGGGTGACGGTGAGCGTTCTCACGTACAATGCCGAGGACCGGGTCTGCGATTGCCTCGATGCCGTGCTGCTTGGCGGGGGGCGCTACCGCGCGATACGCG
>CAYPUM010000018.1:14276-19590 GCA_964413545.1 uncultured Roseibacillus sp.
CCGGCGGACGAGGTCATGGTGGTGGACAACGCCTCGACGGACGCAACCGTCGAGATTGTCCGGGATCGCTATCCGGGCGTGAAGGTGCGCGTGGCCGGGGAGAACACGGGCTGCAGCGGAGGGCGCAACCGGCAGATCCGTTGGGCGTCCCATCCGTACGTCATGATCGTGGATGACGACGCGATGCTGGAGGAGAGATGTCTCGAGCATCTGGAAGCGGCGATCCGGACCTCTCCCGCTGCCGGGATCTGGTCGCCCCGGATCTGCTACGACCAGGACCGGAACCGCATCCAGTTCGACGGGGGGTGGATGCACTTCATCGGAGAGGCGGTGTTGGTGAATCCGGAACGCGAGATCGAGCCGGTTGAGGGAGAGGGCGGGTCCGAGGCAAGGCCGAGGCAGGTGACGGATCGACGGGCGGGGGAGGCGGCGCCTCTTCCGAAGAAACCCTTCATGACGGTGTTCCAGGGAGGGGTGAGCTTTCTTGTCGCGAAGGAGGCCGCGGAGCTGGTCGGCGGATACGACGAGCGGTTCTTTTTCGGGCGAACGGACGGTGAGTTCTCGTATCGCCTGACGCTCTCCGGCTTCACATTGCTCACCGTTCCCGAGGCGGTGGCGTATCACCGGATGAGGGAGCGCGGCATGGATCAAGTCGAGCGGCAGATCCGCAACCGCTGGTCGATGATTCTGCAGACATACTCGTGGCGGACCATACTGGTTCTGATTCCGGCGTTTGTGGCGTACGAGTTCAGTGTGGCGGCGTTTCTGACGGTGAAGGGGGGGGCGGGAAGGTATATCCGCGGCAACCTTGGCCTGTTGCAAGCCCTTCCTCACATCTTCAGCCGCCGCAAGGATGTGCAACGGCTCAGGAAGCGCCGGGACCGTGATGTGCTGACGAGCGGCTTCATCAACATGCGGGCCGATCTTGCCGACAAGAAGGTTGTCAGATGGTGTCACTCCGGATTCAACCGCTTTTTCGAGGCCTATTGGCGGCTGTGCAGGCGGCTTGCAGGATGAGGGGGGCCGAGGGACGACACCGGGAAGGGAAGAAGCGGGAATCGCCGGAATGCGCGAGGACAAATACGCCATGAACGAGAAGCGAGGAGAAGACAGCGCCCGCCGTGGCGGCAGACGCAAATTCTGGGGCGCCGTCCTGCGCTGGGGTGTCGGTCTGGGGGTGCTTGCCCTGATTCTCCTCAACGTCTCCCTGAAGGATTGTGCAAGGCACCTTACAAATCTGGTTTGGGCGTTCGTGTTTGCCAACCTTGCATTGAAGATTGTCCTGCGCTGTCTGGCGGCGCTCAAGTGGCACCTGATCGTCCGGATTATCGACCCGGCGGCGCGATACGGATATTCCCTTGTGGCGTATTTCGTGGGAACCACGATCGGGTCGGTGCTGCCGGTGTTCGGCACCGATCTGACGGTGATGTACTCCTACTATCGGCAGTCCGGCAAGTCGAGCGGCGCGGTCTCGACGGTTCTGGTGGACCGGGTGATCGCTCTGGGACTCATCGTGCTGCTGGCAAACGGCATCCTCGTCTGGAATATCGGGCGGTTCAGCGAGATGCCGGTGGTGGCGGCGATGGGGGGCGCGGCCCTGGCGGGATTCGTTGCCCTTGCGACAGGCGGAGGGATCGTCCTGTGGCGTCCGCAATTGCTGCGGAAGGTCTGGCTTCCGCGGAAGCTCAAGCAATTTCTCGGGCGGGTGCGTGAGGATCTCTTGAGGTGCCGCAAGGAAGGGATGCGAGTGCTGGTGTGGAATGCAGCGCTTTCGCTCGTGACGCAGTGTCTGCGGATTGCGTCGATGTACACTCTCGCGCTGGCGGTGGGCCTGGACGTGGCGTTGGTGGACATCGCGGTGATTTCGCCCCTGATGTTCCTGCTGGCCATGCTGCCCATCCCGGCGGCCTCGATCGGCTGGGAGCAGGGTGTGTTCGTGGTGATGCTTGGGACGATCGGCATTGCGTCGGAGGCGGCGCTGGCGATGTCGATTCTGAACCGGGTGCTCATCATGATCTCGCTTGCGCCCGGCATATTCTTTCTCCTGATGAATGTGGGCCTGGAGCGTTCGGCGAAACAACAGGAAAACCCGGCTGGCTGATGAGTTGTCACACCCATGATCCCGCGACGATCGTCCGGCGGATGACCGACGGCCCCAATTGTCACTTCTTCGGGTATTACGACAAGTGCCCGTGGAACGCCGGGAACTCGCTGCTTCTGGCGCACGAGACCCCGTTCGACGACCGGGCGCCAAGGGCCGAAGATCACGCCACGGTGGGGATGGTGCATCTGAGCGAGGGCAACCGCTTTGAGCCGCTGGCCTCGACCCCCGCCTGGAACTTCCAGCAGGGGGCCATGTTGCAATGGCTGGGTCCGGATTGCGACAGATCGATCATATTCAATCAGCGCGTTCGCGACCGTTTTGCAGCGGAGGTGATCAACGTTCAGACCGGGGATCGCATGGAGGTCCCGCATCCGGTGGCGGCGCTCAGTCCTGACGGGAGATACGCGTTGAGCCTGAATTTCGCCCGTCTGGCGGACACGCGTCCCGGCTACGGGTATGCGGGCGTAGCCGACCCATGGCGGGATGAGAACTGCCCGGCAGAAGACGGGATTCGTGTCATGGACTTCGAGACGGGCAAGGTGGAGTTGATCATCTCGATCGAGCAGCTTGCGGAGTTCGGCGGGCGCCGCGGGGGGCGGGATACGAAGCACTGGGTGAACCATGTCTATTTCAAGCCGCATGAACACCGGTTCTGCTTTTTCCATCGATGGATGGGAAAGGAGGGCGGCATTCACACCAGGCTGATGACCGCCAACCTTGACGGTTCGGAACTGTGGAGCATGTGCGACAGCGGGATGGTTTCCCACTTTGACTGGAGAAACGACGAGGAATTGCTGGCATGGGCCCGGAAGCCGCGGGGCGGGGACGGGCAGGGCGCCAGCGGCGGGGCGCGAGGGGGCCTTGTCCGGCTGGCGAGCAGTCCGTTGTTCAAGGCGGCGCCTCTTTCGTGGGGACTTCGGTTCGCGAGAAGCGTGGGAGCGGTGGGCTGGGTCAGGCAACGCGTTGTGGGAGACCGGTTCCTTCTGTTCAAGGATCGAACCGCGGAGTACCGGGAGGTAGGCACGGGCGTTCTTGTCGAAGACGGTCACTGCACCTTTTCGCCCGACGGTGTGCTTGTCCTGATGGACACCTATCCTCACGAGGACCATCAGCGCCTGCTGCTGGCGTATGACATCGAGCAGGATCGCCGCATCGAGATCGGCCGATTCTACTCCCGGCCGGAGCTTCCTCCCGAGATCCGGTGCGACCTGCACGCCCGATGGAGCCGCGACGGAACCCGGATCTGCATCGACTCGACCCACGAGGGAGGACGGCAGATCTACATGGTCGAGCCCGGCGGCCTCCCGCGGGATGATTCACGAGGCTGAGCCGGGCTCCCGTGAAGGCGGCGGTCAGTGACACCCCTGCGAAGTGACCGGCGAAGCACCAACGAAAATTGCCACCATGAATGAGAGATCCAATACCACGATGGGGAAAGAGACGGGGGGAGAACGGTCCGCCGTCTCCGGGAGTAAAAGCGCCACGGTCGACGTGGCGGTGATCGGGCTTGGGTATGTAGGCCTGCCCTTGTCGCTGCAGTTCGCCCGCTCGGGGATGAAAGTTCTCGGGCTGGATATCGATCCAAACAAGGTCGCGGAACTGAACGCCGGGCGCTCCTACATCAAGCACGTCGGAAGCGACTTGGTGCAGGCGGTCCGGGAGGCGGAGCGGCTCGAGGCCTCGACGGATTTTTCACGCGTGGGCGAGGCCGGGGCGGTGATGATCTGTGTTCCAACTCCGCTGGACCGGAACCGGGAGCCGGACATTTCGTATGTTCTGCAGACGGGAGGAGCGATCGCGCCGCACCTGTCGCGGGGGGCGCTGGTGGTTCTGGAGTCGACGACCTATCCCGGCACGACGGACACGGATCTTCGCAGGGTTCTTGAAGAGGGATCGGGGCTGAAGGCGGGCGAGGATTTCCACCTGGCCTTTTCTCCGGAGCGCGAGGACCCGGGCAATCCGGCGAGCGAAGTCGGCAAGGTGCCGAAACTGGTGGGAGGATACACGCCGGCGTGCCTCGAGAAGGCCATGGCGATCTACGGGAGGGCAATCGAGAATCCGGTGGCGGTTTCGTCCTGCCGGGTTGCGGAAGCGGGCAAGCTTCTCGAAAACATCTTCCGGAGCGTGAACATAGCGCTGGTGAACGAGTTGAAGGTCATCTACGAGGTGATGGGTATTGATGTGTGGGAGGTGATCGACGCCGCGAAGACGAAACCGTTCGGGTTCATGGCGTTCTACCCGGGCCCCGGATTGGGAGGGCATTGTATTCCGATCGACCCGTTCTACCTTACCTGGAAGGCGCGGGAGTATTCCCAGAACACCCGGTTCCTTGAACTGGCGGGGGAGGTTAACACCGGGATGCCGGGATACGTGATGACGAAGGTGGTGGAGGCCCTGAACTCCCGGAAGCTGGCGGTCAACGGCGCCAAGGTCCTGATTCTCGGGCTGGCTTACAAGCCCGATGTGGCCGACGAGCGGGAGTCGCCGAGTTACGTCCTGATGGAGCGGCTCAGCCGTGCAGGCGCCGAAGTGTCCTACCACGATCCGCACATTCCGGTGATCCAGCCGACGAGGGAACACGGGCGATGGGCGGGGACGAAGTCGATCGAGTGGAAACGCGAGACGATTGAGGGATACGACCTTGTATTGATCGCCACGGCCCACCGCTGCGTCAATTACGAGGAGCTTGCGGAATGGGCAAGGTGTATCGTGGACACGCGCAACGTGATGAAGGATGTGAAGACGGCCGCGGGTCAGGTTTGGAAGGCTTGATGGCGACCGTCAGACACCCCGGACGGAGGGTTGGCGGAGCGTTCGTTGGGAGCGGAGGCGTATGAGGAGGCGAATGCTTGCTTGCGTGGCGTATGCCATCGGGTTGACGGGGATCCTGTTTGCTCCGCTTGCGTGCTTGGTGAGTTATGCGGTCGCGACGGATCTGCATTCGCATATCGTTCTGGCGCCTGCGGTTTCAGGATGGCTGCTCTGGAGGGATCGCGAGAGGCTCCGGGTTCCTCTGCGGACCTCGGCGGCCGGGGCGGCGATCTGTGGCGTTGGGGGCGGGGTTTTGCTTATGCTTGCGGCGGGTGTTTGGGGCCCGGAGCTGAGCGGGAGCGACACCCACGCGGTCTTTGCCGGTTCCTACCGCGCGCTTCTGGTGGCGGGCGCTTTCGTGTTTCTCGGGGGGGGATGGATGAAGGAGGCGGCCTTTCC
>CAYPUM010000019.1:0-18601 GCA_964413545.1 uncultured Roseibacillus sp.
ACCCACTCCTCGCCCTCGTAGAGGTGGACGTTGCGGATTCCGTGGTTCTCGACGACGTCGAGTTGCTTGTTTTCGCGCTCCCCCAGATGGGCGTCGATCACGACGGTCCGGTTATGGCAGGCATGGATCAGGTCCGGGTCGTACCCGTCGCGCTTCATGGCGCGGATGACCCCTTCCATCTGCCACGGGGTGGTGGAACTCCCCGGAAAGAAAAAGTGCCACGAAATGTTGACCTTCAACGCCGTGTCGACGCTCTTGTCAACGACCTCCCGGTATCCCGCAAGGTTCATCAGGCGGTGATAATCCTCGAAAACGGTGGCCGGCGTGGTCTTGAGTATCGCGACTTTGGACATGACTCTCGTCAGAAGCCATCCGCGGATCGCGCCGAGATTTCAAGTACTTTTCCTTGGATTGTCGCGGGTCCTGCGCGACCATCCCTTCCCGGGAGCAAGATCGTCCATACCCACGCGCCGAACTCTTCTCGTCAAACAAGCGGCGCCAGCAGAACGCCCGCAGGCACAACCGCCGCCGACGCAGACGCTGAGCCGCCCCCCGGAAATTCCCGCTTCGATTGGCGGTTTCCACCGGCCCCTTTCCGGTGCACACTCGCCCCGTGCCGTTGCTCGAGGTTCAGAATCTGACGACCCGCTTCCACACCCGCAGCGGGGTCGTCCACGCCGTCGAGGAGGTCTCCTTTTCGCTGGAAGCGGGGCAGGCCATCGGAATCGTGGGAGAGTCCGGCTCCGGCAAGTCGGTCACCTGCTACTCGCTGCTCGGGCTCATCCCCCAACCGCCCGGCCGCATCCACCGCGGCGTGGCCCGATTCCACGGCGCCGATCTCCTGCGCGCCGGAAACAGAACCCTCCGGAACATTCGCGGCAGGAGGATCGCCATGATCTTCCAGGACCCCATGACTTCCCTCAACCCCTTCCTGAAGATCTCGACCCAACTGACCGAGCCCCTTGTCATTCACGAGCGAGTGGGGCCGAAACCCGCCCTCCACCGGGCCATCGAGGCCCTTGAAGAGGTCGGCATCCCCGACGCCGGCCGGCGCATCCACTCCTACCCGCACGAATTCTCAGGCGGGATGCGCCAGCGGGTCATGATCGCAATGGCGCTCATCACGCGGCCCGAGATCCTGATCGCGGACGAGCCCACCACCGCCCTCGATGTCACGGTCCAGAAGCAGGTCCTCGACCTGATTCACGAGCGCCGGAAGGCGCTGGGCCTGTCGGTCATCCTGATCACGCACGACCTCGCGGTGGTCTCGGAAACCTGCGAGATCGTGCACGTCATGTACGCCGGACGCATCGTCGAGCAGGCGCCCGCCGCCGAGATCTTCGCCAATCCTCTCCACGCCTACACGCGCGCCCTCCTCAAGAGCATTCCCGCCACCCACCGGCGCGGAGAGGAACTCTACACGATCCCGGGCATCCCGCCCAGCCTCTCCGACCCCCCCGAGTTCTGTTCGTTCCGGCCCCGCAACACGATCGGCGACCCGAGCCGGTGCCTCGTCGACTGCCGGCCCGAACTCACGGAGATCAAGCCGGACCATTACGTTCAGGACTGCCCGGGCTGCCTGGCCTGAGCCCCCTTTCGATCACGGCATACGCGTTGTGGTTGTGGATCGATTCGAAGTTCTCCGCCTCGACGCGATACCACGTGAGGTTGGCGTGCGCCTCGGATCGCGAAGCCACATTCCGCACCAGGTCCTCGACAAAGACCGGACGGTCATAGGCCCGCTGCGTCACCTCTTTCTCATCCGAACGCTTCAACAGGCTGTAAAGCTCGCAACTGGCCGAACGCTCCACGAGGTCCACCGCGTCCTCGATCCAGACCGGTTCGCGAAAGCGAACCGCGTAGGTCACCACCCCCCGCTGGTTGTGCGCCCCCCGCGCGCTGATGGCCTTCGAGCACGGACAAAGAGTCGTCACCGGAACCATCACCGTCAGGACGAAGTCAATCGTCGCCTCGCGCTCCGCCTCGATCTCGAACCGCACTTCGTAGTCCATCAACCCCTCGCCCCCGCTGACCGGCGCCCGCTTGGCGCGAAAAAACGGAAACTGGTACTCGACATGCGCCCGCTGCGCGTCAAGGCGCGTCAGCAACTCCCTCGGCAGGGCCGTCATGCTTCGCACGTCGAGGCATCTCCCATGAGAATTCAGAACCTCCACGAAGCGGCTCATGTGGGTGCCCTTGTAATGGTGCGGCAGGTCCACCGCCAACGACACCGTGGCCACCGTGCGCTGCAGCTTCCCGTTCTTCTCCCAGACCTCCACCGGAAAACGCAACGCCTTCACCCCCGCCCGATCAATCGCCAGATTGCGCTCGTCCCGCTCGCTCTGGGTATCCTTCAGCTCCTCCATCAGGTCAAAAGAGCCCGCCCCGCCACGGACGGCAAACGCTGCACGCGCGTCGCAGGGTCCTTGGAAACCAAGACGCGCCGTTCCCTCAGGGAAGAAGGTTCACCGCCCGGGCCCGTTTGATGGCGCGCGTGATCCGTCGATGCATCTTGGCCGACACCCCCGTCACCCGCCGGGGAAGGATCTTGCCCGTCTCGCTGGTGAACTTGCTGAGCGTCTCGGGGTTGGTATACATGATCCGCCCCATCGGCAGATCGAGACGCTTCACGGGCATCTTGCGGTTCGCCTTGCGAAAGGCGATCCGGCGTTCCTTGGTCTTCGGTTCCGACATGGCTGGTCTGTCAGCGAAGTTCGCGGTGGAGGGTCCGCCGCCTCAGATAGTAGTTGAACTTGACCTTCTCAAGGCGCCCCGGCGTCCTCACGCTCTTCTTGTTGCGAGTCGTGACATAGCGGGAAGGAGGCTTGCCCTCCGCCTTCGCTTCCGTGCATTCGAGAGTGATGATGTCGCGCGGCATGACCGTCAGAAAGGGGCGGAAGGCTAGCTCACTCGACCGGTTCGTCAAGCGAAACCGCAGAACTCCCGTTCGCCGGACCCCCAAAACCCCGCGTCCCGGGTTGCCGGAACTGCCCGTGAGGGTGCTCGCGCTCCCATGCCGACTGACATTCCACCGTCAGCCGCGCAAAGGGAATCGCCTCCAATCGCGCCTGCGGGATCCGCTTCCCGGAGATTTCACATACCCCGTAGGTCCCGTTGGCGATGCGATCGAGAGCGGCCTCGATCTCGTGCAGGGCGTCCTGCTCCTTGGACAGCAGATTCAGGGCAAACTCCCGATCGTAGGCGTCGCTCCCCGCGTCGCCCTGGTGCATCCCGCTCCCCGAGGCCTCACTCCCCTCGGGCGAATTGCGCAGGGTCTCCTGCTGCACCCCGTACATCGCATCCATCAACTCGTCCCGCAGATCAAGAAGCCGCTTGCGCTGGTTCTCCACAAAGGCGGTCATCCTCGCAGGCCGCGCCGGCGGCGGCTTCCGGCCGGCCGCAGCCCGCTTGGCCGCGGTCTTCCTCGAGGCGGTTTGCGAGGTTTCTGCCGCGCGCTTCTTCGCCGCCGGCTTCGCGGAGGGCGGGCGAGCCGTCCTTGCGGGGCGTTTCCCGGCCGCCTTCCGCGCTGCCGTCTTCCGGCCGGATTTGCGGGCGACCTTCTTCGAGGTCTTCCCGGCGGTCTTCCGCGCAGTCTTTTTCGCAGTCTTCCTCGCGGCCTTTTTCGCAGCCTTCCTCGCGGCCTTTTTCGCGGCCTTCCCGGCGGTCTTTTTCGCGCTTTTTCTGGCGGTCTTCCGGGCCTTTTGCCTTGTCGCGGGACGGGAAGTCTTCCTTGCGGCCTTCTGCGCTACCTTTTTCTTTGCAGCCATGGGACTTCGTGGATAATGGACGGTTCTGTCGGGAGGTCGTCCGCCCCATCCGATCGGGCGGGAGTCCCTAATGGGTTTGCCTGCCCGCTGCAAGCGGAAATTGCGCCTGCCGCCTCCTCCGGTGCTCCTTGCGCTTGAATTCGCAGGGCCGGCTCCTACCCTTGCGGGCCTCCCATGGACTTGCCTGCGGTTATCGAAGCCCTGCTCATCGCCTCCGAGGATCCCCTCCCAGCCGCCGAGATCGCCCGCTTGATTCGCGCTCGGGTCGCGGAACTCGAAGACCAGAAGCCCGACGAGGAGGGCGATTACAGCGCCGGAAACGCGCCGGCGCCGGGGACCGGCTTCGCACCGCTCGCCGCAGTGGACGAGCAATCCGTCATCGCCGCCATCGCCGACCTCAATCGCGCCTACGATCAACACCGCCGGTCGTTCACCATCCTCGAACGCGCCAAGGGATGGAAGATCTTCACCCGTCCCGAATTCGGAGGCTTCGTCCGTCACCTCTTCCCGGGTCAGAAACCCCGCAAACTCAGCCCCCCCGCCCTCGAAACCCTCGCCATCATCGCATACCGCCAGCCGGTCACCAAGTCCTCCATCGAACACGTCCGCGGGGTGGCCTGCGACAGCATCCTTCAGAAACTCCTCGACCTCGAACTGGTGAAGATCGAAGGCCGCGCCGAACTCCCCGGCCGGCCTCTCCTCTACGCCACAACCGACTATTTCTTCGAACACTTCGGCATCAAGTCGATCGAGGAACTCCCCAACGCCGCCGAACTCAGAAGCGTCCAACTCCCAAGCCCCTCCAGCGTGGAAGGAGGGGAAGACGGGCCACCCAGCCAGCCGCCCGCCGAACCAAAGCAACTCGCCCTCATCGAAACCCCCGCCCCGTCGCAACCCTCCGAATCAAGCGAAACCCCCTGAGCCGGACCCCGCTTCCCAAGGACCATCCTCCCCCCGCCACCCCGCAACCCTCAACGCCACCGCCGCCGTGGACCTCGACGAACTCCGCCGGCAGATCGACGCCCTCGACGTCGATCTCCTCAACCTGCTCTCGAAGCGGGCCGACCTCGTCCACGAAGTCGGCCGGATCAAAAAGGAGCACGGCCTCCAGATCTACGCCCCCGACCGCGAAGAGGCCCTCCTCGGCAAACTCGTCAAGATGAACCGGGGACGCCTCCCGGAACCCTCCATCCGCGCCATCTACCGCGAGATCATGTCGGCCGCCCTCGCCCTCGAAGAAGACCTCGAAATCGCCTACCTCGGCCCCGAGGGCACATGGACCCACCAGGCCGCCATCAAGAAATTCGGCCATTCCGTCCAATACACCCCCAACGCCAGCTTCGCCGAGGTCTTCGACCTCGTTGCCCGCCGCCGTGCCGACTACGGCGTCGTCCCCATCGAGAACTCCACCGAGGGCGCCGTCTCCCATACCTTGGATCTCTTCGTCGATTCCCCCCTGCGCATCTGCGCCCAGATCCTGCTGCGCATCGAGAATGACCTCCTCGCGGCCATCCCCCGAAGCGAAATCAAGTCCCTCTACTCGCACCCCCAAGTCTTCGGCCAGTGCAGAAGCTGGATCCTGCGAAACTTCCCCGAAGCCGACCTCGTGGAAGTCTCCTCCACCACCAAGGCCGCCCATCTCGCCCGCCGCCACGCCGCCGAGGGGGCCGCGGCCCTCGGCGGCCGCCTCGCCGCCGAACTCGCAGGCCTCGAAGTCCTCGAAGAATCCATCCAGGACCGCGCCACCAATACCACCCGCTTCCTCGTCATCGGCGAAAAAACCTGCCCCCCCACCGGCCACGACCGCACCTCCGTCCTCTTCGCCGTCCACGATCGGCCCGGCTCCCTCGTCGCAGCGCTCAAGGCCTTCGATGCCTTCCACATCAACATGTCGAAAATCGAGTCCCGCCCATCGAGACAACGCGACTGGGAATACATCTTCTACGTCGATCTCGCCGGACACTGCGAGGACCCTCAGGTCGCCTCCGCCCTCGTCGAACTCGAAAAACACTGCTCCCTCGTCAAAATACTCGGCAGCTACCCCGATACTCCCGAGTAACCACCTGCCCCCATATGTAACCGGATCATTGAAAGTCCGGAAACCGAAAGGAATTCGACCGGCCGCCGCTCTCTTTTTTTTGCCCCTTTGCCCCCCTCCGTGGGCCTCCTCGATCTTCCCGCCCCTTGGCGCCATCCCGGTCACTTTGCCGGTTCCGCCGCTTCGCGCAGCGTCGCTTGCCCGCAATAACACAAGGATTTTAAGCATTGTGTCAAGGATGGCACGATATTTCGTTGATACGAAATATCGGCGTATGCCGATTTCCATGGATCGTCGATTTTCACCCAAAACAATATGCCTCCATAAAATTACTCTTGTGATTTTTTATCAGAGGAGGCACAACTTTCGACGTTCAAGCTAATCAAGCGTTGGCAACAAGACGCTGCTGATTTCACCCCTCCGAGTCCGAATCTTCAACCCCCCTGCCCTGTGACCCTGCCTTGCCGTAGCAATTTCCCTCGACTGTGAGATCCGCGCCGGACCGGTGTCCCTGTCGCCGTTGGACCGGACTCCCGCTGCCCTGCCCCCTGCCTTGCCGTTTCCCTCGACTGCCATGACGACCAGACCAACTCCGCCCCGGGTCTTCTGACTGAAAGCCTGCTGTGACACCCGGCTTGGGGAGCGCACCCCGACAACTGCTGCTCCCCCACCCCGACCCCCTGAACGGAAGCGGAGACCGTTCGGGGGGTCACTTTATCTACCCACCAACCCGCGAGCGACGTGCAGGATTCCAAGGTCGACGCCCGGAGCGGCGGCCAATGTCCTGCGTTTCCGAAACAGCGGGGTCAGCAGTGTTCCGTCCATGTTCCAAATACTGGTTCGTCGTCATTTGGTGCTCTCCCTGTCCTTCCTCCGGCAAGAGCTCCGGGTGGTTTCACTCGGCGGGCCCCAGCGCGATGTAGTCGATCCCCAGCATCAGGAACTTGTTCTGGATGGGGTTGGCCTGCGCAACCAGTAGGCAGGGAATCCCTTGTCGCTCATGCCGGTCGGAATGGACTTGAAGGGATTGATCCCCGGCGCGGCGCCGGAAAAGTCGCCCAGCGGCGTCCACCCCGCCGGCTTCTTCCCGCCGTCCCACGAAATGGAAAGGGTCAACTCGCGCAGCGTGCGAATCGGATTCTCGTCCGGGTAGGGCCGGAGCTGAATCCGCGTGATCGCGCCACGACCCGTCAGCCTGCAGACATCGGCGCTCTCCCCCGGCTTGAGGGTGACGGTCGTGTCGATCGATTTCCGGTCGGGGCCGCCCGGCTTCGGGTCCTCGCCGCGCGCGGCGAACACCTCGTTGGCCTTGCGCAATGCCGCCTGCTCCTCTTCGTTGAACTCGCTTCTATCTTGTTCGTCGTCACCTTGGAGGAACGGAGACAATCGAACGACTCGACGATCTGGCTGCGATCTGCTCCGCCGCTGCAGTCAACCGGGCGGTGCTTGATTCTGCTCTGCGGAGTCCCTTTGCGGATTTCGAGGACGCAGTGCTGAACTGTGCTGCCCTGACGGCCGGTGCGGATTGCATTGTAACTCGGAACGAGGCTGACTTCCGGCACTCATCTCTGTTGGCATACACCCCGAGCCAGTTCCTTGCCGCGCTTTCACAACAAGTGGCAGAAGGCGGCGCACGCCAACCCGCTACCCGACGCGAGTCGGACGCTGTGGAAGATCCAGACCTTGAAACTTGAATCGGAGGAGCGCTCCCGGTAGCGGATGCCACGCCTTCGACGTCTGGGAGAAGTGAGAACGATTCATGAAACCAGCCAATTCAGGAAGGACCTCAAGAGACTACGAAAACAGGGAAAAGATATCGAAAAACTCAAAGACGTTGTGGCCATCATCGTCACCGGAGGCACATCGCAGCCTCGCCATCGAGAAACGACGGCGTGCTCTGCCGGCTCTTGCCTGACCGCGCCCGCCCGCCTACAACGCCGGGAAGGATGCAACAGGACGAGGCGGGCCGGTGAAGGGCAAACGAGTGAGTGTGACGGCGAAGGGCACGACGAAGCCGGCAAGGGGAACCGGATCGGCGGCGTGGGCCTTCCTGTCGGTGACCGTGTTGATCGCGCCGTTCGCGATCTGGAACAGCCTTCTCGACCCCCACAACCTTCCCAAGCTCATCGTGGTCGAGGCGGGGGTGGCGCTATCGCTCCTGGCGCTGGCATGGGGGCCGCCCCGGGGGCGGGGGATCGTGCTGACCGCGCCGCGCGGCGTGGCGCTTTTGCTCGGGGTGGGATTGCTCCTGGGCTGGCTGTCGCTCATCTGGGCGCTGAATCGCTATGCGGCGTTCGTGCATGCGATGCACGCCAGCATGTGCGTCCTTGCGTTCTTCCTGTTCCACCGTTTCTTTGGATTCGAGGGCCGCCGCGCGACCTTCCTGCGGCTTCTCTCCTTGTCGGGCTTCCTCGTCGCGCTGACCGGGTTGCTGCAGCACCTTGAAGTGCTGGACCTGTTTGCCACCGATCAGAAGCTTGCGGCGACCTTCGGCCTTCGCAACATCGCCTCCCAGTTCATTGTCTTCTGTGTTCCGGCGCTGGTCTGGGTCGTTGTTCATGGCAGCCGGGGGTGGTGGGTTCTCGCCCCGGCGGCCGGTCTCGGAGTGGTTTTCGCCTATCTCTTCCACGTTCGTTCCGAGGCGGCGTGGCTCAGCGTGGGGGTCGAGTGCCTCTTGCTGATCGCGCTCGGGATCGTGTTTCTTCGGCGGCGCCGGGAGCGCCTCATGCCCCTGCGCCGGGGGTTCGCGGCGGCGGCGATTTTCCTGATCTCTTTCCTGGTTCCGGCGGGTCTCACCCCGAAAGGCTGGAAGTGGCAGGGCGACGAGGCCGTCGGGGGATTCACGAACAAGTGGTCCGAAGTCCGGGAACACCTCCCGGCCGCCAGCGGGAAGGCGCCGCGCTCTCCCGGGATCGGGTCCGCCACGCGCCGCCTCGTCAAATACGAGGCCTGCCTCGAAATGGCCCGGCGTCAACCGCTGCTCGGCGTCGGCCTCGGCAATTTCGAAGTCCACTACCCCGCCGTGGCGTTCGACCTGGGCCGGCCCACCGGTCTCACCCTGACCCGGAACTTCGAGAGCGCCCACAATGACTACCTCCAGGTTCTGGCTGAACTCGGCCTGCCGGGCTTGCTGGCGGCCGGGGGCCTGATCGCCCTTCTCGCCGGGCGCTCGATCCGCCTGATCCGGGCGGGCGGCATCTCCGTCCCGGCCCGCAGCGCTTCCTTCGGCCTGGTGGCGATGAGCACCCTCGCGGGATTCCTGACCGACGCGCTTTTCACCTATCCCCTGTTCCGGGCCCTCCCTCCATTTCTCGCGGCCGCCTTCGCGGCGATGTTGTGTTGCTCCGTCACACTCGACGAGGACCGGCCGCCGCTCATATTCAGAGCCGGCCGCCCGCTCAAGGTTCTTTCCCTTCTTCTGGTCCTGTTTGCGGTCGCCTTCGGGGTGATGCGCGGGGTGTCGCAGTACCACTTCGCCCGGCAGTCGGCGGCCGACCGGGAGGGCCGCCTCAAGGCCGCTCTTGCCATCGGAAAGAAGGCCCGCCGCTGGAATCCCTTCTTTCCCTATCATCGCCTCCTCACCGGCAAGGAACTGGTCGCCGCCGGACGGCTCGATGAGGCCGGGCCTCTCCTCCTCCGCTTCCAGGAGGACTTCCCCCACAATCCCACCCTGCTCTACGGCCTCGCCCTCTATCATCTTCGCCGCGGTCAACTGCACGAGGCCCGCCGCCTCGCCGACCGCGCCCGGGAAATCGCTCCCCGCGACAGCACCATCCGCCGCCTCGTCCGGATCATCGCGGACCTCGAACAGCAACGAGAGAAGCATTGACCAAGACCGGGCGAACGGGATTGGTTATTCTCTTGATCCACGACCGGCGGACGGAAGCGCCCCAACCATGAAGAGCGGTCCCTCCGGAACCAGAAGCGCCCCCCGCTACACCGGCTCCACCGGAAGGTGCGAGACCTCCTCCCGCGCCTCTTCCGCCAGCGCCGTGCTGAGGTAGCGCTCGGTGGTGCTGGCGGCGATCACCACCACCCGTTTGCCTTCCATCTCGGGACGCCTGGCCACCTCGAGGGCAGCCCAGACGCTGGCCCCGCTCGATATCCCGGCCGGAAACCCTTCGAGCACGCAGAGCTGCCGGGCCGTTTCGAACGCATCCTCGTTGCTGACCCGCATCGTCTCGTCAACGATCTCAAGGTTGAGGTTGCGCGGGATGAAGCCGGCCCCGATCCCCTGGATCTTGTGCGGCCCCGGACTCCCTCCCGAGATGACCGGGCTGGCGGACGGCTCCACCGCCACCGTGTGCAGGTCGCGGCGGGCCTTGATCACCTCCGCCACTCCGGTGATCGTCCCTCCGGTCCCCACTCCGCAAACGAAAACGTCGATCTCCCCCCCGGTGTCCCGCCAGATCTCCTCCGCGGTCGTCCTGCGGTGGACCTCCGGATTGGCCGGGTTCTCAAACTGTCCCGGACCGAACGCCCCCGGCTCCCTGTCGAGCAACTCCTTGGCCTTCGCGATCGCCCCTCCCATCCCCTTGGGCCCCGGCGTCAGCACGATCTGCGCCCCCAGCATCCTCAACAGGACCCGGCGCTCGATCGACATCGTCTCAGGCATCACGAGTTTGCAGCCGTAGCCTTTGCTTCTCGCCACGAAGGCCAGCGCGATGCCCGTGTTGCCGGAGGTCGGCTCGATGATGGTTCCGCCCGGCCTGAGTTCCCCGGACGCCTCCGCGGCCTCGATCATCGACTTGCCGATGCGGTCCTTGACGCTCAGGAGCGGATTGTAGCCCTCCGCCTTCACCACCACCTCGGCCTTGCAGCCGTCGGCGATGGTATTCAGGCGCACCATCGGGGTGCCCCCCACCATCTCGACCATGTTGGATGCGATTCCGTTGTTCATAATGATCTTGCGGCTTGGGTTCTATGTAATGACCGATCCCGCATTCAGCAATGCCTTAAATCTGGAAGTCCCGCACCCCGGACTCGAGGTGCAGCCCGCACTCGTATTTCCGGCCGCCAAAGCGGGTCGCTTCGCGCGATCCGGCGGCCCCCGCGGGCGCGGTGGAATGCCAGTCGCCCATCGTGACGAATCCCGCCGCCGCCAGCGGGTGCGCCGGCAGATCATGCTCCCGCATGTAATCCGAAACCTGCCCGTCATCCCAGTCAACGATGGGATACACCTTCAGGGTGCGCGCCTGGCGCTCCACGATGCGCCGGCCGGCGCGGTCGTCCGAATGGGCGCGTCGCAGACCGCTCGCCCACACGTCGGCCCCAAGGTCCCGAAGGGCCCGGCTCATCGGCTCGATCTTGTTGAGCCGCGCGTATCGTTCGAGCCCGTCCGCCCCCTGCTCCCAAAGCCTGCCGTGGAGCGCCTCCTGGCGGGCCGCGGTCATCGCCGGCTGGTAGACATGCGCCGAGAACCCCAGCCGTTCCTCGAGTTGCACCGCATACAGATACGTCTCCCGAAACAGATACCCGGTGTCGACGAACACCACCGGAACCTCCGGCGCGTGCTCGCGAAACAGATGCAGCATCACCGCCGATTGCAGACCAAAGCTGCTCGAAACCACCAGCCGCCCCCGGAACTTCTCCGCCAACAACCGAATGCGCCCCGCGCCGTCCAGCCGCTCCAACCGCCCGCGAAACTGCTCCAGATCCAACCCGCTCCCGCTGCGCCTCCCCGTCGTGCTCATCATGATCTCTTACCGGCTGACGCCGGCTTCCGGAAGCGCCACCTCGCGGTGAAACTCCTCCCCGGAAGAAGTCTCCTTCACGTACCCCTTGCGGATCACGAAATCCCCGAATCGCTCGCCGCCCACCCGGGACCGCGCGTAGTCTTCTATCACCGGCCGCAGCTCCCGGGCGAGGTCGGCGTCCCGCACCCCCACCCGCCAAAGCTTGTTGAGCCGGTCGCCCGCAAACCCTCCCCCAAGGTAAATGTTGTATCTTTGCGGGGCGCGGCCCACGAGCGCAATCTCCGCAATATACGGCCGCGCGCAGCCGTTCGGACAGCCCGTCATCCGAATCGTGATGGCGTCGTGCCGCAATCCGGCCCCTTCGAGGACCTCTTCGAGTTCCCCGAGAAGCGCGGGAAGATACCGCTCGGACTCCGCCAACGCCAACCCGCAAGTCGGCAGCGCCACGCAGGCGATCGAGTGCAGCCGCAACGCGCTCGTGCGCCGCAACCCGTCCAGCCCGTAACGATCAACCAGCTCCTGAATCGCGGCCCGCTGTTCGCTCCGCACCCGCGCAATCGTCAGATTCTGGTTCGGCGTGAGACGCAACTCCCCGTCGAGAATCCGCGCAATCTCACGCAAACCGGTCCGGACTCGCCTCGACCCGTCGTCCCGGATCCGCCCCCCCTCGACAAACAGGGTGAAGTTCGCCGTGCCGTCCGCATTCTCGCGCCACCCATACGTGTCGCCGTTGCCTGCAAACTCAACCGGCCGCGCCGGATCCAGCCGCCACCCCAGCCGCCTCTCGAGCTCCTCCACAAACCAATCCAGCCCCCGGTCCGCGATGGTATACTTCAACCGGGCGTGCTTCCGGTTCCCCCGGTCGCCGAAATCGCGTTGCACGGTCACCACCTTCTCCGCCACCTCCACCGCCTTCTCCGCCCGAACATACCCGATTACATCCGCCAGCCGCGGATACGTCTCCTCCTGCCCGTGCGTCATCCCCATGCCGCCGCCCACCGCCACATTGAACCCCTCGAGCCGCCCGTTCCCCGCCACCGCGATGAACGACAGATCCTGCGCATAAACATCCACGTCATTACTCGGCGGAACCGCCACCACAATCTTGAACTTGCGCGGCAGATACACCTTCCCGTAGACCGGTTCCTCCTCCTCGCTCGTCTCGATTTTCTCCCCGTCCAGCCAGATCTCATGGTAGGCCCGCGTCCGCGGCGTCAGATGGTCGCTGATCGCCTGCGCCACCCGCAGCGCCTCCGGATGCAGCTCCGAGACCTCCGGGTTCGGATTGCACATCACGTTCCGGTTCACGTCCCCGCACGCCGCAATCGTGTCCAACGCCGCCGCATTGATCTCACGAATCGTCCGCTTCAAATTCGTCTTGATCACCCCGTGCAGTTGATACGCCTGCCGCGTCGTCAACTTGAATGTCCCGTTCCCATACGCATCCGCCATCCGGTCCACCTCCAGCCACTGCGCAGGCCTCGCCACACCCCCGGGAACCCGAATCCGGATCATGAACGCATACGCCTTCTCAAGCTTCCGCCGCCGCCGCTCCGCACGCACATCCCGGTCGTCCTGCTGGTAGGTCCCGTGAAACTTCAATACCTGCTCATCGTCCGCCGACACCGCGCCCGTGCTCTCGTCCGCCAGCCCCTCCGCCAGCGTCCCCCGCAAATAGCCGCTCCCCTCCTTGATCCCTTCCATCCTCGATCGCTTCTCTTCCCTGCTCATCGTCCCGTGGCTTCTTCCTTTCCTCCTTCGCCCTGAACCGCCCCCCGCAACGAGGCCTGCGGCTTCATCATTACTTTGTTGCTCACATTAGTAACCTTTTGGCTGATTCTCCCTCCTTCCGGGCGGAATGCAACCCGGAATTCCCGGAATTTTTCCCGGGCGCTCACGCATGTGGTCACGGAGGGACCACGGACTAGCCCCCTTCCCAGTGCCATGTAATGGGCACTTCAATATCGGGATGGATGCTGTGGGTGACGGGGCAACCGAGGACGGTGCTCTGGAGGAGCTTCCTTTCGCTGTGATCCTCGGGGAGGGGCATATGGATTTCGACTTCCAGCTTTGCGACCCGGCGGGGCTGGTCGCCGGACATGTGCTTGCGGACCTCGAGACGCATTCCGTGCAGGTCGATCTGCTTGCGCCGGGCCGCGATGCCCATCGAGGTGGCCATGCAGGTGGCGAGAGAGGCGGCAAGGAGGTCGGTGGGCGAAAACAGCTCGCCGCGTCCGTAGTTGTCGACCGGCGCGTCGGTTCCAAGGGTCGTCCCGGAGGGTCCGTGGACCGCCGTGCAGTGCAGATCGCCCTCGTATGCGACGCGGATTTCGATCATGGTTTGCTGGCCGGGGCGCCCTCCTTGTCGGGGACCACGGGCACTTTGGCAAGCACGACCCGGAATCCGTAAATGGAGTCGCTCTCGGTGAATTCCCGGGGCACGATATTGCGGGCGGAAGTCAGCAAATGGTGCCGCTGGTAACTGTTCCAGCCGCCGCCGCGCGTCACGGCATGCCGGCCCTCGGAGTTGTAGTCGTCGGAGACCCATTCCCGGACATTCCCGGCCATGTCGTGCAGCCCGAGGGCGTTCGGCTGGAACAGGCCCACCGGAGCGGTCTTCTCAAAGCCGTCATGGAATCCGGGGATCTTCTCCCGGGGCGGAACGTTGGCGGCCTCGTCCGAAAAGTTGCCCGCGCCCGGCGGCGGCGGCCATTGCGGCCCCCACGGATATCCGTCCCGCTGACCGTCCCGATCCTGCGGCCATTCCCCGGCCTCGCCGCGCAATCCCGCCATCATGCTCCACTCGAGGTCGGTCGGCAGCCGGTATTCGTGATTGGCGGCGATGAGCTTCTTCGCCCGCTCGGTGCGGGTCAGCCACTCGCAGAATCGCATCGCCTCTTCACGGGAGACGTTGACCACCGGGTGCTCGTCATTCTGCGCGAACTCCGGCGGCGCAGAGGCCACCTCGCCGCCCGAGCCCTTCACAAACCCCTCGTAGTCCCGCACCCGCGTCTCCCAGACCGCCGCCATGAGGTCGTCCTCGATCGGCACGAATCTCATTCCAAGGCTGTTCACCCACGGCTCGCCGAAAATGTCTTCCCGCTCCAACCTGATATGGAGGGGCTCCGGCCACTTCGGATCGCCCGGCTTGAGCTGCAGGATCTGTTCGTAACTCTTGTATCCCTCCATCTCCATGATCAACTGCACCTCCCCCGCGATGACGGAGACCTCGAGCGGCGCGGGCTCCGGCTCCCACTCGGTTGGAACGCTCGTCTTGCCCACCATCAGGCCGTTCAGATACACTTTCGCTCCGGGGGGATCACTCGTGAACGACACCACCGAGCGCGGTTCGCGGCGCACCACGCAGTAAAAGGGCCGCATCCCTTTCCTCACCCAATCCGGGTTCACCCCGCTCAGGTCCCGCCCCTTGTCCATCCGGACCTCCATCCAGTTCTCCTCCTTCAGGTAGTTCTCGCGGCACTTCTGTTCGAGCCATTTCGCGAACTGCCGGGCTTCGGCCGGGGTCGCCAGAACCACCTGGCGCATCGCGCCGTTCTCGGAAAGCTCCACGATCTTGCCGAACGAAACCTTCTTCTCCTCCTGAAACTGCATCCACGACGCCACCCCGATGTAGTTGTAGCTCTCGTGGAAGTCCTCCTCCGGACGATAGCGGTTCTCGAGGATGTCCTCCCACCATTCCCCCGGTTCCGGCGGCTTGAAATACGTCAGCGTCGGATCGATCACCAACCCCTCCTCGCCGACCACCGCAGTTTCCGTCACCTCCCTGTAGTCGTGCTTCTTGATGAGGAAACGCACCTCCGTCCCCACCGGAAGCCGCATCGTCCGCAACGGCGTGTCGCCAAGATACTTGCCCTCCGCATCAAACACCTCCGCCGGATGCGGATAACTCGTCACCGTCACCGGCGCCAGTTCCACCTCCTCCGGGCGAATCGGCGAACTCACCGAAGTCACCCGCCATTCATTCCAGTTCAACATCTCGGCCCCGCCCACCGCCGCCACCAACCCCAGCAGACCCGCCGCCACCGCCCCCGCCCGCATGCGCAGCGGCCGCGGCCGGCCCGCCTCAAGGTGCGCCAACTCCGTCGCAAGGTCCCCCGCCGTCCTGATCTTGCGGCGGCCGATCCGGGGCTCGCACACGTCGCAGATCACCGAGTTCAACAGCCGCCACCGCTTCAGCTTCCGGCCCTCCGGCAACTCGTCCGGCAACTCCGGAAAATCCAGCCGGTCCTTGCCGGTCGCCATCTCGTAAAGCACCTTCCCGAGGCTGTAGACATCCGCCTCCGCCGATCCCGGCCCTTCGGGCGGCACGAACCCCTCCGTCCCCACGAACGTCTGCTGGCCGCGCTGCGCCACCAGCCCGATGTCCGCCAGCTTCGCCTTGCCGTCCACGAAGATCACGTTCGACGGCTTCACGTCGCGGTGCGCCAACCCCCCCCGGTGCAGGTGATCGAGCCCTTCCGCCAGCAGGCGGCCGGTCGAGATGCACTCCTCGACGTCCAGCGGTTCGCCCTCCGCCGCCTTCATGTCGCTGCGCAACGTCCGCGGCTCGTACTCCACCGGGTGGATGTTGCGCCCCAACCGCACGTCGTCCCCCAGCTCCATCACGTAGTAGTAAAACGGCTCGCCGTCCGACTCGCCCCGCCCGACGTGCAGAATGTGCACCAGCCCGGGATGGTTCCGCGAAACCGGCTCATACTGCAGAATCCCCTGAAACTCACGCTCGAACCCCCGCTCGTCCTCGAAATCGTTGTGCCAGACGGTCTTCACCGCGCGCAGCGCCCCCGTCACCCCGCGCGCCAGCCACACCTCCCCATAGGCCCCGCCTCCAATCTTCCGCAGGACCTCGTGATCCGGAATCACCGGAACTGTCCGAACCTTAGTCTGCATTCTTCTCCATGCGTGCCAACTCCCGCTTCAACACCGCCCCCACCCGGTGCTTCGCCAGATACACCTGCGCCATGCTCACACCAAGATGCTCCTGTACCTTCCGCGCTTCCCACTGCTTGACAACATAATAATGAAAGATCTGATACTGCTTCGGGGAAACCTGCGCCTTCACCCGCGACAGCGCCGCCTCCGCAAGGTTCTTCTTCCACTCCACGTCCCACATCCGCTCGAGAAGATCCCCCTTCGGGTCCTCGAACCGGTCGATCACCGCCGTCTTGCGGTCGTCCTCCCAGTCCGCCCCCGCCATCGCCGTGTCCTTCTTGCGCTTGCGAAACTGGTCGTTGATCCGCCACCGCGTCATGTTCATCAGCCACGTCTTGAACGACCCCTGCTTCGGATCGTAAAGCCGCTTCTTGCTCTGCTTCGCGATCGACAGAATCGTCTCCTGCACCACGTCGAACGCCTCGTCCGAACGCAGCCCCGCCTTCAGCCCCACCGAGTAGATCAGCCGCCAATAGGTCTGGTAGAATTCGTCCCACGTCTTCTGGTCTTCCCAGTTTTCCAGCCGCGCGATGAGGCTCTTCCGCGTCTGCTCATAGGCCTGCTCAAGGCCTTTTTTCCCCTCCTTCGGGGATTTTCCAACACCGCCTCGTCTCGCTTTCTCCGCCATCGTGCAGATCCTATCATACCAACTCCGCAAAGTCTCCCGCCACCTGAAAAAATAGTTCTCTTCGCAGGACAATCCGGGAATGCTAACAATCCCGAATCTCATTGCTCTTTCCGGCCCTCTTCGTCCATGATGGACGGGAGTCCTCTGTCTGCTCGGCCCGGTTTCACCCCCGGCCCGCCTCAACTCCACTCTTACGGCTGTCCATGCACGATCCCCCCCCGAACCCTTCCCAGCACGTCGAGCGCATCAGGGAAATCCTGGTCGGGCGTCAACTCCAGCAAGTCGAGGACCGCGTTCGCCGCCTCGAAGAGGGCCTCGAATCCGGCCGCGCCCGGAACGAGGACGCCGCCACCCGCGTCAGGGAAGCGCAATCCTCGATCCTCAAACAGGCCGAGGAACTGCGCCGCGAAATCCAGCGCGAAAACAACCTCCGCAACAGCCAATACCAGCAACTCACCCGCCAACTCGAACAGGCCAGCGAACGCATCCAGGCCACCTCCGCCGAAATGCAACGGCACGACGCCCGCCTCGAACGCCACCTCAGCTCGCAACTCGAAGGGATCAGCGCCGCCATGGCCGCCCGCATCGACGCCCGCGTCCGCGAAATCCTCCACCACCTGCAGTCCGAAATCGTGCACTGGAAAAACCAGGTCGACCGCAACATGCAGACCATGCGCCACGAGGGCGTCACCCGCGCCGAACTCAAGGAGCGCTTCGCCCGCCTTGCCAGCGCCGCCATGGAAGATGAACCCCAATCCGAGGACGGCTTCCTGCCGTGACTGCCATGCCCGCGCTCGCCGTTCCGGAAATGCCCGCCCACCCGTTTCCCGAACTTCACCCCCTCGAAGAGAAGCGACCGATGCCTTCCCTCGCGGATCTCCTCGAAGGGGGTCCTGCCCCGCCGTCCCCCGGGAAGGCCTCCGCCGCCTCCACCACCGCTCCCTCCGTCCTGCGTATTCCCAGCTTTCCCCGTGCCGAGCACGTCGCGGAGCATGCCAATCCCGCCCCGGCCTCCCGGCCGGAGCCGGATTCACCCCCCGCCGCCGAACCTGACCGGCTTACCGAGGCCCTCGCCTCCTTCATGATCGACGACGACCCCCCGGAACCGCAACCGGACCCCAACCCACCCCCCACCCCCGATCCCGAGGCAGCCGGCAACCCGCCCCCGGATCACGAGAACCCCCTCCCCGCATCTCAAGACCCGTTCCACGAACCCACCGACCAGGATCTCGCCGACGCCTTCCGCCCCCTCCTGCAATCCTCCCTCGAACAGGCCCTCTTCGGCCGCGACACCTCCATCCACGGATACCTCGAACCCATGCTCCGCAACACGGTCCGCCGGGCCATCGCGGAACAGATGGAAAGCGCCCGCCAGTTCCGCGAAGCAGGCGCCTTCGACCGCCTCGCCTGGCGCCTGCGCGCCCTCGTCACCAGCCGCAGCTACGACGATATCGTCTTCGACCGCACCCGCCGCTACCACGTCGAGGAAGCCTACCTCCTGCGCCGCAAATCCAAGACCCTC
>CAYPUM010000020.1:0-18347 GCA_964413545.1 uncultured Roseibacillus sp.
TGAGCGTGGGCGGTGAAAACGTCGAAGACATCGGGGACGTGCGCCGTCTGGTCAGCCGTGAGAAGCCCGGCACGAAGCTCGAATTCGCGGTGCGCCGCGGAGGGAAATCGTTGACCCTGAATGCCACCATCGGCGAAATGCCGGATGACCTGTTGGCTGCAACGGGTTCCGGCGATTCCCCATGATCTCAGCCTCCCCACGGATGCCGGTTCTCCTCTCCCCCGGAGAGCCGGCACAGCCGGCAAGGCTGGCGCCCCCGGGTTCCCCCCCACCCGGGGGCGTTTTGTTGGGGGGGGGCAGGGAAGCGGCGCGCCAGTGTCGGAGTGCGGTGGCAAGGGAGGCACGAGCAGCTTGCCCGTCGTAGCCTGCAGGGCGAAGTCGGGCGCCACCGCTCTGGCGGAACGCGGTCCGGCCCCGCCAAAGCGCCGTCGCCGCCCCGTGGGGGCTCTGCCGGCGCACTCGAAATTGGAGATTGATATTCAGTCTTTTCGATTGTTCAATATTACCCGTAGATGAAATCCTTTGCTATTCTGACAATTCTGACGGCTTTGGCCCTGTTTGGGAGTGCGTTTTTCGGGATTTGGACTGCGCCGGGATTGGAGGATTTGCCGACGGTCGAGAGCCTCGGAAAGAAGCGCGGCGAACAGGCCGGAGAAAGAGAGCAAGAGACGGGGATCATCCCGATGGGGAGGGCCCCGTTTCAGCCGGAGGGCGTGTCGGCCGCCCGCCAACGGGCCCGACAGATAGAAGCCGCCGGGCGGAAGACGACCCGTTAGAAAGACCCCCTTCGGGGGACCTTCCGGATCGAGGTTTTCTTTCACGCGATGAACCCGTTGGGGGTGAGGAGGGCATTTTTGGCGGGATTCGGCGGCAGTTCGCGCATTAACGAATCTGCAAGCCATGAAACGATCCATTCACGCACTGCTTCCCGCCTTGCTGCCGCTGCTGGCTTTGGCGCGGCCGGCGCCCGCCGGGCCTTCGGCGCCGTTGTTCGAGAACAGCGATTTCCGCTCCGGCACATTCGAAAACTGGACCGCCGACGGGACTGCGTTCGCCAGCGGCCCGGCCCGCAAGGCGGTGCGACCGGATTCCGACACCACCGGTTCGATCGAGAAGGGCCTGGCCAACAACTGGAACGCCAGCCGCAACCTCTATCTACAACCGGAACTGACCGGCTGCGATGGCGAAACCTTCGCCAATTCGTTTCATCCCGAAACGTTGAACCGCGCCACCGGCGCCCTGACCTCGATCCCCTTCGTCGTCCGCCATGATTACCTGACCATGCAGCTCGCCGGCGGGCGCGCCGCCTGCCCCGGCAAACTGGCCGTCAACCTTGTCGGCGAGGGCGCCATTCTCCGCCAGGCGCTGCCGCGCGGCGAGAAATTCGTCCGTTTCACCTTCGACGTGCGCGACATCAAGGGGCGCGAGGCGCAACTCCGGCTCGTTGACGACCAGCGGTTGCATGGCGGCTGGATCGCGGCCGGCAGCTTCGCCGGCGGCGGCAGCCCGGCCGACGGACCCGTGATCGACGGCAAGGCGCCGGTGCACCGCAAGACCACCGCGCGGCGCACGTTCCGCTGCGACCGCCGCTACCTCAACATCCCGGCCAACCGCCGGTTCCCGGATGACGCGGTGAAGCTCCTTGATGATGGCCGGGTGGTCCAGGAACTCTGCATGTCGGTCTGCGACGAAGAGAAGGCCGAATTCTGGCAGTTCCTCGACCTCGGCCCATGGCAGGGAAGGGAGGTCACGCTGACCATGGCCGGCTGGAGCGCCTCGGCCGACCCGCTCGCCGGCGCCGTGCTCGACGACCGGATCCGCGGCCTTGACCACCTCTACGACGAGCCGAACCGCCCGCAGTTCCACTTCACCCCGCCGCAGGGCTGGAACAACGACGTCAACGGCACCGTCTACTACGACGGCGAATACCACCTGTTCTATCAGTACGACCCGAGCCGTAGCGGGCTCATCGGCCGCAACATGCACTGGGGCCACGCCGTCAGCACCGACTTCTTCCACTGGAAACACCTGCCGATCGCCCTCGGAGTCGACCCCGAACGCGGCCAGAACTATTCCGGCTCGGCCATCGTCGATCACCACAACGTCGCCGGCTTCCAGGAGGGGAGCGAAAAGACGCTCATCGCCTTCTACACCCGACGCATGCCGCACATGTATCTGCAGTTCGATTTCGACGTCGACTCGAGCGACCAGTGCATGGCTTACAGCACCGACCGCGGCCGCACCTGGACCCACGTCGACAAGCCGGCCGTTGCCGGCATCACCGGCAAGAACCGCGACCCGAAGGTGTTCTTCCACGAGGAATCCGGCAAATGGATCATGGCCTTCTTCATCCGCGGCGGCTATGACTTCTACTCGTCCGACAATCTCAGGGACTGGACCCGCCTCAGCCACGCGAGGGGATTCCACGAGTGCCCCGATGTCTTCCAGCTGGCGCTCGATCGAGACCCGGCTAGGAAACAGTGGCTGGTCGTCAACGGCAACGGCGAGTACGCGATCGGCGCCTTCGACGGCCGCGAGTTCACCGAGGAGTCCCGCGGCCGCACGGTCTTCGGCCGCTTCCATGCCACCCAGACCTTCGCCAACGCCCCGGACGCCCCCCTGCGCCGGGTCCAGATGAGCTGGCTGCGCTACGACCTGCGCGACCTGCCCTGCCGGCAAATGCTCTCGCTGCCGGTCGAGCTGACCCTGCGAAGCACGCCCGAAGGTCCCCGCCTCTTCGCCGAACCCGCCCGCGAGCTGGCCGGATTGCGCATCGAGGAGAGGACCTTCCCGGACGCCGGCCTTTCATCCAGTCCGTTCGAGATCACCGGCCTGCCGTGGCAGCTGACCGACACCGAACTGACCGTCGACCTGAACGGCGCCAGCAGGCTCGACCTCACCATCCGCGGCCAGTTGCTCACCTACGACTCCTCCTCCGCCACCCTCGAACTCGCGGGCTCGCCCGCCAAGGCCACCGTCCATCCGTCCGGCGGCAAACTGAAGCTGCGCATCCTCGTTGACCGCGGCACGATCGACGTCTGCGCCCAGGACGGCCGCGTCTTCCTGATGCACGTCTTCCAGCCCGACTGGACCATGCCGGTCCTCGCCGCCACGGCCGAGGGCGGCGCCGCCGTGGTGGAAATGCTCGCGATTCACCGCCTGAAGCCGGCATGGAAACCCGAGGCCAACTGACCGGGGCGAAATAGGGGTCAGCCCAAATTATCTGACATTTTTCCCGCCATGGTGTTCTCTCCTCCATGCGGCGGGAGCATCGCGTGGAGTATGCGGGGGCGACTTGCCATGCCATGGCGCGCGGGAATTGGAGGGGTGACATCGTTCTGGACGGGGACATCCTCTGGCGCGGCGCATGGACCTCGCTTTTCATGCGATCTCCATTCGGCGAGCTGCCGGCCGGCTACCGCATCAGCGCGGAATGAAGCAAGAGCGGTTGGACCACCTCTGGGGAGAGATCAGGGCGAAAGATCAGTTCGCTCGCGCCAACTGGGGCAGGACGTCGAAATGCGAGTCGCGTGAGTAGAGCAGCAGGTTGTGTTGCTGCACCAGGGCCGCGATCCAGATATCATCGGTGGGGATTGGAGTTCCCTGCTCGCGGAGCTGACGATAGGTCCGGGCATAGTGGAAGGTGGTTTGCTCGTTTGCATAGAGGATGGTGACGCGCGGGGAATTCAGAAACTTGCAGAGGGCGCCCTCATTCTTCCGGGCCAGTGTTCCGCATTCGAACCCGGCGCGCAGCTCGGCCAGCACCGTGAAAGGCATACAGATCTGACTGGCGGTCTTGAAGCGTCCAACCGCGTCTTGCCGGGCGTCACAGAAGTCGCGGTAGCGGTTTGTGTCGATGGCTATTCTCATGACCACAGTTCCGGGTCGATGCGGTCCATTTCGTCGAGGGCCTTGTCGCAGGCGTCATCGCGAACCCAGGAACCGATCAATTCGTCCAGGTCATGATGTTCGACGACTTCGGCATCCGCACCGAGACCTCGCTGCAGCGCAGCTACCGCCGTCTCGTTGAGGCTCTTCCCGTGCTCGACGGCCGCCGCCCGGAGGAGTTGGTTGGTGCGCTCCGGAACGTTGCGAATGGTATACTGAACGGGCTTCTTTTCCATTGTGCCTGCACAGTATGCATGCAATGCAGGCGTGTCAAGCCGCCAGTTCAGAAGCCGGACGTAGCAGGATTCAGAGTGTCGGAAATAGCAGGGGTCAGTCCGGACTATTTGACATTTTTCCCGCCTCTGTCTGCTCTCCTCCATACCTTGGGACTCCTTGTGTGCGGGCTCAGCGCAAGCTGCCGCAGAGGACAACCGCGGTCGCGAGGCCGTCATGGCCGGGCGCGACGGCGGCGCCGCCGGCGTTGGGGGCGGCCATGAGGAGTTTTTCGAGGGCGGGGTTCTCGATCCAATAACCGAGGAGGCGGGGGCCGAATTCCTCGCCGGGACATCCCGAAGGGATGCCAGCCATTAGCCGGTGGTTGAGCCTCCCGCTGCGCCATGTGTTTGGCATCTCACAACGGCTCCCGGCGGCCTTGTGCCGCCGGAAGCCACGATTGGTGAGCTACGTCATCCGCTCAAGGAACCGGCCCGTGAGCGGAGCATTCGCGCTTCCCACGGGCTGCATCTGGTTGCATCCTCGCTTTAGCTGGCCAATCATTCGCTCCGGCGGGACAAGCCCGCCGGGGACGTTCCGCCGCTGCAAGTCCGCCGGGGGGGCTGAACTTTTTGGTCGCCAAACGCATACCCACTGCGGGCGGCACCACCGGGAAGAATGCGCGCTCCTCAAGGCATCCCTTCGGGATGTTCCGGCGCAACACCTCATGGTTGGAATGCGGGGGGGGCGGGGCGGAGGTCTGCGAACAGGGGTCTTATGTGGCGGTCGAGGAGGTTGGTGGTGACGTTGCGGGCGATGGGTTCGCGGTGGGTTCGGAGGGCTTCGAGGTAGGTGTCGCCGAGCTGGGCGGCGATTTTGAAACCGACGTGGAGGAGCTGGCGGAGGTGGGGGTTGCAGGCAGGGTTGGCGGGGTCGTGCCGGAGGGCCGAGGCGAACTGATCGGCGCTCCACGCGTTGACGGCCGCGGGCGAGGGGAGGCGGTCCTCGTCGATGTCGATGACGGCGGCGTAAGGGGCGCAGAGGTCGCGGCGCTTGACGAAGGCGCGGGCGTAGATGTCCTTTGCGAGCGCAAGGCCGTCGCGGCCGGCCTCGGCAAGGCCGATGAGTTCCTCGAGCCAGTTCGTGCCGGCCGTCTTGAGGTGGAGGCCGGCGCCGGTTCGGGCGAGAGCACGGTTGATGGGTTCGTAGAGGGAGAACTTGTCGGAGCCGGAGTGGACGCTGAGCTTGAGGGTGGCCGGCAGCCCGTAGGTCTTGACGGCATGCGCGATGACGGCGAGGTCGTCGTTGAACTCGCGCTCGAACTGCGCGAGGTCGCCGGCGTAGTCGACCCCCTTGTTGAAGCGGCCGGTGAACTTGGGCGCGATGGTCTGGAGGGGGACGCCGTGATCGGCAAGGGCGGCGAGGATCACGAGCAGCTCGGGAGGGGTCTGGGGGGCGCCGGTTTCGTCCATCGAAACCTCCGTTACGAAGTCATCCGCGCCGCGCCCTTCGAGGATGCGCCGGTAGATCATCCCGGCCTTGCGGGCGGCGCGCAGGAAGAGCGTCGCGCATTGTTCGACGTCCTCCCGCGAGATCTCGAACGGTTCCGCGATGCCCTCGATGGCGACGGCGCCGGTCAGCTCGGGATGTTGTTTCACGAACGCGGCGATCTCATCCGGATCGGGCGGCTCGCCGATGTCATCGGCCACATCGAGGGTGAAGAAGTCGCAGGGGGCGAGATAGCGGTCGACGGTGTCGAGGTTGATGTGATCGGCATCGAGGAAGTAGTCCCCGGGCCATGCGAGGTCGGCCACGGCGCGGTCGGCGGCGTCCCGGGTCTGCTGCGGTTCGGAGCCGATGATCTCGTGTTCGCGGTTGGATTTGTTCCAGACCGGGGTGAGGTCGATCCCTTCCTTGCGGGCGGAGAGAAAGGCGCGGAGCTGGGCGTGGGCCCCGTGGGCGAATCGGTCGCCCACCCCGAAGGTGAATTTCGGGCACGGTTTCATGGGATTCGGGGATCGATCGTCGGAGGGGGGAACCTTGTCACTCGGGGGCGCACGGTCCCGGATTCGGATGCTCGTATTGCAGAGCACCGATCCGGGAATGCAAATTCCAAATGTCGAAATGGGCGCTTCGGAATCGGCGACGGCTCTTCTTCGAGCTTGCAATGCGGGCGCGTTCGGGCTCGCCTCGGGCCGCCATGGTGCGAATGATCTGGATGAACGGGGAGTTGCGGCCGCTCGATGAAACCGCGGTTTCGCCATTTGATCACGGGATCACGGTGGGAGACGGGGTCTTCGAGACCCTCATCTCGTATGCCGGCGCCCCGTTCGCCTTCACGCGGCATCATCAGCGGCTCGGGCATTCCGCGGCCGGGATGGGGCTCGAGGTTCCGTCCCGCGAGGGGTTGCGCGAGGCCTGTGTGGCGCTCCTCGAAGCCAACGATCTCACCGGTTGTCTGGCGCGGCTTCGGATCACGGTCACCGGCGGGCCCGCTCCCCTTGGCAGCGAACGCGGGGAGTCCCCGCCGACCGTCATGGTGGCCGCCACCGCCGCTCCCGACCTTGGGGCGACCGCCAAGGTGGTGGTGGTTCCCTTCACCCGGAACGAGACCGGCGCCCTTGCGGGATTGAAGACCACCTCTTACGGCGAAAACGTCGTGGCCTTGGCATACGCCCGGGAACGCGGCGGGGGTGAGGCCATTTTCGCGAACACCCGCGGCGAGCTCTGCGAGGGCACCGGAACCAACATCTTCCTCGTCCGGGACGACCGGCTCCTCACCCCCCCGTTGAGCAGCGGTTGCCTTGCCGGCGTCACCCGCGCCCTCGTGCTGGGATTGTGCGCGCAGGAAGGAATCCCCGTGGCCGAGGAGACCATGCCATTGACCGCCCTCCGCGAGTCGAAGGAGGCCTTCCTCACCAGCACCACCCGCGAAGTCCAACCCATCGAGACCGTCGACGGCAGCCCGCTCCCCGACGTCCCCGGACCCCTGACCGCCAGACTGCGGGCCGCCTTCCGATCCCTCGCCACCCGCGAGATCGACCCCTGAGGACCCTCCGACGGAGACTTACCAAATCCTCCGCACCCCGTAGGCGTCGAAGACGTCGTTGGGACTCGCTATGCCGGCGCTCAGCTCCAGCGCCTCCGCCGCAAGGAGCCGGTCAAACGGATCGCGATGATGCCGCGGAAGCCGGGCCGCCCGGTCCAGCGCGGCGCTGCTCACCGGCAGGACTTCAAAGCCGTTCTCGCGCAGCAACCCTTCGAATCCCTCCCCGAGCGCGTACGGCACCCGCAGCTTCCCCAGCCCGGCCTTCACCGCCAACTCCCACCACGTCGCCGCGCTCACCAATGACCGCGAGGCCGGACTTTCAATCGCCGCCGCCGCCTCCTCCGAAAGGTCCGACGCCCCCTCGAGAAACCAAACCAGCGCCGCAGAATCGATGAGAAGGTTCATTCGTCCGGACAATCCGCCGGACCCCGGGGATCAGCCCGGAGTCCGGCAAGGACCGCATGCTGTAAGGGTGCGCAGTTGGTAAATCCTCAAAGCGGGTCGTCAAAATCATCCGAAATCCAGAATCCAGGCCCCCGCGCCACCCCGCGCTGCGGCGGACCCGGAACCCCGCTCGGCGGCCGCAACTCCGCCACCGCACGCCCGTGCTTCGTGATCTGAAAAACCTCCCCCTCTGCCATGATCTCCGCCACCAGCGCCGAAAGCTTCGTCTTCGCCTCAAAAATGCCAACCCGTCTCACGGGAGAATAAACTAGTCTAACTAGTTAGAAATCTCAAGAAAAAACTGCGGGAGGGGGTGATTTTGTATGATTGGTGTGGAATGCAGATCGGGGAATTTCGATCTGGTGGCGGGAGGGGGTGATGTCATAGCGTGCCCGCGCCGAGCCGATGGCGGGGCGAAGAAGCACCGAACTGAGAGAATCATGAAAGAGCATTTCGCGGGGGTACCACGCGTTGAATATGAGGGGCCGGATTCCGACAATCCGTTTGCGTTCAAGCACTACGATCCGGAGGAGGAAGTGGGCGGCAAGAGGATGAAGGAGCATCTGCGGTTTGGGGCGGCTTACTGGCATGTGATGCGCAACCCGCTGGGGGATCCCTTTGGTTTGGGGACGGCGCTGATGCCGTGGGACGACGGGAGCGAGTCGCTGGACAATGCCTTGGCGCGGGTTCCGGTGTTCTTCGAGTTTCTGGACAAGTGCGGGATTGATTTTTACTGTTTTCACGATCGGGACGTGGCGCCGGAGGGGGCGGACCTTGCGGAGACGCACGCCAATCTGGAGCGGGTGACGGAGGAATTGGCGGCGGCGCAGAAGGCTGGGGGCAAGAAGCTGCTTTGGGGGACGGCCTGTCTGTTTGCGCATCCGCGGTATGCGCATGGCGCGGCGACCTCTCCGAGCGCGGATGTTTTCGCTTACGCGGCGAGCCAGGTGAAGCGGGCCTTGGACGCCACGCACCGTCTCGGCGGGGCCGGGTATGTGTTCTGGGGCGGCCGGGAGGGGTATGCCTCGCTGATCAACACCGACATGAAGCGGGAACTGGACCACCTTGCGGCCTTCCTGCACATGGCGGTCGACTACGCGAGGAAGATCGGCTTTGCCGGCCAGTTTTACATCGAGCCGAAGCCGCGGGAGCCGGCGACCCACCAATATGATTCCGATGCCGCCGCCTGTCTGAACTTCCTGCGGGAATACGATCTCCTCGACCATCTGAAGCTGAACATCGAGACGAACCATGCCGAGCTGGCGGGCCACCGGATGGAGCACGAACTCGAGGTGGCGCTCGGCGCGGATGCCCTGGGATCGATCGACGCCAATCGGGGCGACCAGTTGATCGGCTGGGACACCGACCAGTTTCCGACCGATCTCTACCTGACGACCAACATCATGCTGCGGGTGCTGAGGATGAACGGCGGGAAGGGCTTCACGACGGGGGGATTGAACTTCGACGCGAAGCGGCGCCGCGAATCACACCTTCCGGAGGATCTGTTTCACGCGCACATCGGTGGGATGGATGCCTTCGCCCGCGGCTTGAAGATCGCCTCGCGCATCATCGCCGACGGGCGCTTCGAGGAATTCGTGCGGGAGCGTTACGCGTCGTTCGACGCCGGGATTGGAGCGAAGATCGAGGCCGGGAAGACCGACTTCGACGCCCTTGATTCCCACGCCCTTGAAATCGCTCCCCCGACGCTTCCGAGTGGCCGCCAGGAAATGCTCGAAAACCTCGTCAACCAGTATCTTTAAGGAAAGCTGGGAAAGAACGCGGCGTGGAAGCCAGAAGACCGGTAAAAACCCATAAAAAACCCGGCCGGCTTCCACGCCGTCGAAAACTTTGCGCCTTCGGAGGGCGGCTTGTGAGATGGAATACGCGTCAGATAAGCAACCTTTATCAAAATAAATCAAGAAAATCTTGTCCCGGTTGCGAGGATTTGGCAGGGCGCGGGAGCACCGAGGCAGGGAAAACCCAAAAAAACCTGCCTCCTCCCGCGCCCTTGACAGACAACACGGTCGGGAAAACACGGAGCAAGCGTCATGCCAAGGATTTTGGGATTTGATTCGTCCACGCAGAGTCTCTCTGCGGTCGTATTGGACACCGATGGGGGGCGGATTGTTCATGAGAAGTCGGTAAATTTCGGGCGGGATATACCAGAGTATAAGCAGCCCGCGGGGTTTATTCCGGACGGTCCGGACGGCGAGGTGCACTCCGATCCGCTGATGTGGCTGGACGCCCTTGACCTGCTTTTATCGGGGATGCGGGACGAGGGGGCGGATCTTGGGGCGGTGGAGGCGCTGTCCGGTTCGGGGCAGCAGCACGGGAGCATTTACCTCGACGGGAAGTTCGATCAAGGGCTGGCGGCGCTTGGGGAGGGCGGCTCGCTGAAGGAACGGGTTGAGCCGCATCTGACGCGCCGGACCTCCCCGATCTGGATGGACACCTCGACGGGTGCCGAGTGTGCCGAGATTGCGGCGGCGGTGGGGGGCGACGGCGAAGTGTGCGCGCGGAGCGGGTCGGTCGCGATCGAGCGATTCACCGGCCCGCAGATCAGGCGGTTTTTCAAGCACGACCCGGAGGGCTGGGAGGCCACGGGGGTGGTGCACCTGGTGAGTTCGTTCATGGCCTCGGTGGTGGCCGGGCGCAGCGTGGCGATCGACACGGGCGACGGGGCGGGGATGAATCTCATGAACCTTGCGGCGCAGGACTGGGACGAGGGATTGGTGGAAGCCACGGCACCCGGGCTTTGGGAGAAGCTGCCTCCGGTGCGGCCGTCGGCCACGGTGGCGGGGCCGGTGTCGCGCTATTTTGTTGAGAAGTATGGATTTTCGCCGGACTGCCGGGTGGTGTTGTTTTCGGGGGACAACCCGAGCAGTCTTGTGGGGATGGGGGCCTCGACGCCGGGCAAGGTGGTGATCAGCCTTGGCACGAGCGACACGCTGTTTGCGGCGATGCCGGGGCCTCGCACCGACCCGAACGGGTATGGGCATGTGTTTGGCAACCCGATGGGGGGGTTCATGAGCCTGATCTGTTTTCTGAACGGATCGCTGGCGCGGGAGCGTGTGAAGGAGGCGCTCGGGGTGGAGTGGGCGGCCTTCGATCGCGAGGGACTCGCGGCGACTCCGGCCGGCAACGAGGGGCGTCTCATGCTGCCGTTTTTCGGTCCCGAGATCACGCCGCGCCTCGATTCGAGCGAGGCGGTGTATGTCGATTGGCCCCGGGGGACCCCCGATCCGCCGGCGGTGGTGCGGGCTGTTCTCGAAGGACAATTCCTCAACATGCGGCTCCACTCGCGGTGGCTGGAGGTGGCGCCCGAGACGATCCTGCTGACGGGCGGGGCCTCGAAGAACGACGGGATCGCCCAAACCGTGGCGAACGTGTTCGGCGTTCCCGTTTCGCGCCTCAGCGTGAGCGGTTCGGCTGCCTTGGGCGCTGCGATGCGCGCCGCGCAGGCCGCCTGCGGGGTCGAGTTTGCCGCCATGGAGGAGGCCTTCTGCCGGCCCGACCGGGGGTCCACCCTTGATCCGGACCCTCGGGCCACCGGGGTGTACGACGATCTCGAGCAAAAATTCTCCGCAGCCTTGCAGGAGCGCTTCGCGCTTTCTAAGGATTAGCCCGAAACCAGAACCACAACAGACATCATGGCACGACCAGTCACACTCTTCACCGGCCAATGGGCCGATCTCGCGCTCGCCGACCTCCTTCCCCTCGTGAAGGAGATGGGATACGACGGGGTGGAACTCGCCTGCTGGGGGGACCACTTCGAGGTCCGGAAAGCCCTCGAAGACGACAACTACATCAAGGAGAAGTGGGAACTGCTCAAGGAGCACGGCTTGGGCTGCTACGCCATCTCGAACCACCTCGCCGGGCAGGCGGTGTGTGATCCCATCGACGCCCGCCACCAGGCCATCCTGCCGCCCCATGTCTGGGGCGACGGCGACCCGGAAGGGGTCCGGCAGCGGGCCGCCCGGGAGATGATCGACACCGGCAAGGCCTGCCGCCGGTTCCTTGATGCCGGCGCGGACTACATGGCGTCCCGGCCTTCCGGTTCGGGCAAGGCCGTTGTGAACGGGTTCACCGGTTCGAGCATCTGGCATTCCCTGTATGCCTTTCCGCCCACCGGCCAGAATTATTGGCAGGCGGGGTTTGACGATTTCGCGAAGCGCTTCAAGCCGATTCTTGACGCCTACGATGCGGTTGACGTCTACTTCGGTCTCGAGGCGCACCCCACCGAGATTGCGTTCGACATGGCGTCCGCGGCACGGGCGGTCGAGGCGGTGGGCGGCCACAAACGCTTCGGGTTCAACTACGATCCGAGCCACCTCGGTTACCAAGGGGTCGACTACGTGCGCTTCATCCGGGAGTTCGGGGAGCGCATCCATCACGCCCACATGAAGGACGCCTGGTGGGGCCGCGGCGACGGCTCGGCCGGCGTGTTCGGCGGGCACACCGATTTCGGCGACTCCCGGCGGTATTGGGACTTCCGCTCCGTTGGCCGCGGCGACATCGACTTCGAGGAGGTCATCGTCGCCCTCAACGACATCGGCTACAGCGGGCCGCTCTCGATCGAGTGGGAGGACGCCCGCATGGACCGCCTGCACGGCGCGGCCGAAAGTTGCGAATTCACGCGCTCGCTGGATTACGCGCCGAGCGGACTTGCCTTTGACGCCGCTTTCGAGCGGTAGGGGCCGGGTGTGCGGGGGTGCGGTTGACGCGGACCGTCCATGGAAAGCTTGCTGATCTTCTGCGCCGTCGGGATCGGGGTTCTGGTCCTGATGGGGCTCTTCACGATCATGCAGTTGCACGCATTGCGGCGGGGATTGCGGGAGCACCGGTGGCGTTCTTCTCGTGATCCGGCGCCGGGAGGCGATGCGGCCGGCGCCGAATCGCAGCCCACCCTTGCGGATCGCAAGAAGGGGCTGGAAGACCAGAAGCAGCTCTTCAAGGTTTTCGTTCAGCAGTTCCCCGAAGTCCCCGGCCTCCCGAAGAAGGAGCAGTTCGACCGCTTCCGCGCATGGCGGAAACAACAAGGGCTGTAGAACCCCGTTGACCCGCGGAACCCGTCACAAACGAGGCCGTCAGGATGCGCCGCCGGGACGCGCATCGCGTCCGGGTCTCGCGGGGGGGGCGGACGGGCTTCCGGGGCCTTGCCTCGCCGGATCCCGGAAATAGCCTTGAATTGCCGGAGCGATTGCATAGACCAGCCCCGAGACCAAACACGCACGCATCATGTCTGAGAGACCACTCAACGTCGGATTAATCGGGGGAGGCAAGGGCGCCTTCATCGCCCATCCCCACCAGAGGGCGATTCACTTTGACGGAACCCGGCGGGTGGTGGCGGGAGCCTTGTTCCCCGATCCGCAGGTGGCGCTCGAAGAAGCGGAGAACTGGGCCTATCCGATCAGGGGATACGGCTCGTACGACGACATGATCGAGGCCCAGGCCAGTCTGCCCGAGGAGGAGAAACTGGACTATGTCCTGATCGTGACGCCGAACTTCGTGCATTTCGACCCCGCCATGAAGGCCCTCGAAGCGGGCATCCCGGTCTTCTGCGAGAAACCCCTGACGGTCACGATGGAAGAAGCCGGGAAGCTGGTGGACGCGGTGCGGGAGAAGAAGATTCCCTTCGCGGTGGCGCACACCTATCTCGGCCACTGGACGAGCCGCCTGAGCCGCTACATCGTGCGCAGCGGCCTGCTCGGCGAGGTGCGCTGGGTGGACGCCTGGTACCTGCAGGGCTGGCTGGCGACCAAGCTCGAAGACACCGGCATGCAGCAGGCCGCCTGGCGGGTCGACCCCAAGAAGGCTGGCGGATCGGGATGCGGGGGCGACATCGGAACGCACGCCCTGATGCAGCTCCGCTTCGTGACCGGGCTCGAGGTCGAGGGGCTCTCCGCCAACCTTGAGATCTTCGTGCCGGGCCGCCCGATCGACGACCATTTCACGGCCTACTGTCACCTTAGTAACGGCGCCCGGGCCCTGGTGCGGGCCTCCCAGGTCTCGGTGGGGCATCTCAACGACCTCGGCCTCGAGGTCTGCGGGACGAAGGGGACGCTGCGCTGGCGGCAGGAGGATCCCGAATGCGTCCGGATCTCCCTTCTCGATCAGCCGGACCGGACTTACTACCGCGGGGCGGTCTCCCCGGGCGATGGGTTTCTTCCGCCGGACGTCCCCGAGGATCTCATGGCGGAGCCGACCGTTCCGCCCGGGCACCCCGAGGCGTTTCACGACGCCTTCGCCCGCCTGCACCGCTGCTTCGAGGCCGACGTCCGGAAGTGGAAGGCCGGGGAACCGTTCGCCTGCGACGGCTCGAAATACGCCAACGTCGAGGATGGCTGGATCGGCATGGCCTTCCTCGACACCGCCATCAAGAGCGGCAACGAGAAGGGCGCCTGGAAAGCCATGCCCACCCTCTGATCATGAAACTCACTTATTGGGGACATTCCTCCTTCCTGGTCGAGACCGCCTCGCACCGGATCGTGATCGACCCGTTTCTCAGCGGAAACGAGCAGGCCGTCGTCAGCCCGGCGGAGGTCGAGTGCGATTGCGTGATCGTGACCCACGGCCATCCGGACCACGTGGGCGACTCGGTCGAGATCGCGAAACGCACCGGCGCCACCGTCGTCGCGAATTTCGAGCTCGCAAGCTTCCTTGAAGCGCAGGGCGCGACGGTGCATCCCATGCACATCGGCGGGGCGCACGCGTTTCCCTTCGGCCGTGTCAAGCTGACCATCGCGCATCACGGGTCGGGCCACCCGGACGAGAGCGGCAGGATTCAGTATACGGGCAATCCGGCGGGGGTCCTGCTCACGGCGGACAACAAGACGTTCTATCATGCCGGCGACACCGGCCTGTTCCTCGACATGCAGCTCATCGGGGAACTGGATCGCATTGACGTTGCGGCCTTGCCGATCGGCGACAATTTCACGATGGGGCCCGCGGACGCCGCAAGGGCGGTCGAGTTCCTCAAGCCCGGCATGGCGCTGCCGATGCACTACGGCACCTGGGAGATCATTGCGGTCGATCCGCAGGACTTCGCGCAGCGTGTCGAGGCCGCCGGTTTCAAGGCCGCGGTGCCCGCCATCGGGGAGAGCGTCGAGGTTTGACGCGGATGGAGGGGCCATGACCGGGACGGTCATGCCACTTGGTCATGCTACCTTGCCGCCCGGGGGGGCGGTTGGAGTTGACCATGACCGGGACGGTCATGCCATGTTGTCATGCCGGGTGTTTGCCGTGTTTGCCGTGGCGGCTACGCTTCGGCGCCGAGATTGACGAGGAAGTCGCGGGAGGCGAGGACGTTTTCCTCGCCGGCGATTTCGAGGGTGGTGTAGCCGTTGAAGCCGGCGGATTGGAGGGCATGGAAGGCGCCCTTGACATCGACCACGCCGGCGCCGAGGGGGATGACGGCCATGCCGCAGCCGAACTGTTTGCCGCGCCGGGGCTCCATGTCGGCGGACATGTCTTTCCAGTGGACGTGTTCGATTTTCGAGCCGAAGCGGCGCACGTATTCGACGGGGTCGCCGCCGCCGAGCCAGAGGTTGCCGGTGTCGAGGTTGAGACCGAGGGCGGGGGAGTCGCAGAGGTCGAGGAGTTTCGCGGTGAGGTCGTGGGAATCGGAGATCGGGCCGTGCGGTTCGAAGAGGATCTTGACGCCGTGGTCGGCGGCGACGCGGAGGGGTTCGTAAAGCTTCTCGGCGATCAGGAGGAGGGCATGGTCGTCGTTGAGTTGCTCGCCGAAGGGGGTCGAGGGCTCGCCCTCGGTGGTGATGACGTGCGGAATCCCGATGGCGGCCGCGGCGCGGACCGCCTTGATGATCTGGGCGGTGCCGTAACGCCACGGGGCGGCAGGGTCGAGGAGGTTGGAGTGCGCGCAGTAGGAGGTGATCGTGATGCCGCGGTCCTCGAAGAGGCGCCGGAGGTCGAAGGGGTTGGCGTCGAGGGAGGCCACCGCCGTGAAGCCGAACTCCCCGCCGACGCAGGCGCCGTCGGTATTGTCAGTGACGTCCGCGTAGCGGATCCCCCATGCCTTGATCTGGTCGAGCTGGGCGTCGAGCGTCGAGAACGGATGGATGAGTGCGAAGCAGCCGATTTTCATGAGGCCGGGATGTTGGCGGTTTGAGGGGCGGAGTTCCAGCAGGATTGTTGGATGCCGGGGGCCGTGGCCGGTTCCTTGCCATTGCCGGCCGGAGGAACCGGCCCGTGGGCCGGGCATTCGCGCTTCCCGCGGGCCCGCTTCTTTGGGCAAGTTTCCACTTTGTCGGGCGGCGTTGGATCGAGACAAGGGGCGCATGGAGCACCATGTCTATTTCTGGTTGGACGTGGAGTGAGCGTCAGGAGAGGCGCCTGATCCACGCGAGGGCCTCCTCGAGGGATTCGGCGACGTCGCAGGGGGCGGGATGTTCGACGACGTAGGAATAGTCGGCGGGGTCGAGGCACTCGGCGAGGAGGGCTTCGAGTTGGCTGCGGCTCTTTTCGCTGCGCACCAGGAAGACGTGCATGTTGCGGGCCCGGATGATGGGGATGAAGTCGAGCATCCCCACCGCGGCGTTGATGGCCTCGGTGTCGCTCTCCCGGCCTCTGACGACGAAGGTGGCGAGGAAGAGATTCATGCGGAATCTAACAGGATCGCCCGCCTTCGGGCAGCGAGAGGGATCGGGAATCGGCGGGTTCCAGCACCCCGCGGGCCCGGGGCCATGCGTTGAGCGCCTCGATGATGATCCATGCTTCGAGGGCCACGGTGGCGGCGCCGATCAGGACGAGGTGCCAGTCGCCGTGACGGGCATGGGAAGCGATGTTGAGAGACATCGCGATGCCCGGGAGGACCAGCATGAAGACGGCGGGGGGAACGATGAACCAGACCGGCAGGGTGCGGCGCCAGAGCCAGAACGCCACCACCAGGAAGGCGAGGCCGGCAAGGAGCTGATTGGTGGCCCCGAAGAGGGGCCAGAGAATCAAGCCGCCGCTGCCGAGTCCTTTTCCGGGCGCCGGCACGGCGGCCAGGACCCCGGCCACCGTGACGGCGAAGATGGTGGCGCCGTGCTTGTTGGTGAGCCAGACGAGCGGGTTTCGGTTGTGGGGGCGGCGGCCGGCGGCACGGCCGGTGTGCCGGTTGACTCCCGGGCGGGCGTCGTCGAAGTCATAGGCCTCGGCGGCGAGGGCGGAAGCCGAGACCCTCGGAGCGAAGGTGGAGGCCAGTTCCTGGACGACGTAACGCTGCAGGCGGCAGGCCGTGTCGAGGGTGGTGGCGGCGAAGGAGGCCACGAAGACCCCCATGAGGGCCACCGTGAAGCGGGGCCCGAGGCCGAGGGCCTTCAGGAAATTCGCCGCACCCTCGACGAAGGCGCCGAGTTTCGCTCCGAGGCCTTGGGCTGCGGTCCACGACGCATAGCGGGCGTCGTATGCGGCCGCCCCGGTGAGGAGTTCGCCGTCGAGCCCCCGGGCGCCGAGTCCCAACCCGGCGACGCAGGCAAGGATGACGAGGATGGCGAGAAAGCCCTCCGTGAGCATGGCGCCGAAGCCCACCAACTGGGCGTCGGACTCGCACTTGATCTGTTTCGAGGATGTTCCGGAGGAGACCAGGCAATGGAAGCCGGAGACCGCCCCGCAGGCGATCGTGATGAAGAGGAAGGGGAAGATCCAGGGGGCTCCTTCCGGGGCGGGCCGAAAGCGGGGCGCCACGATCTCGAGCGCTACCCGTCCCCCGTCCGGAGAGGGCGCCCCGGCAAGGGCCGCCACCGCCAGACCGGCCACGATCAGCACCAACGCCGAAATGAGCTGCAGCGAGTTGATGAAGTCCCGGGGCTGAAGAAGCGTCCACACCGGAAGAACGGAAGCGAAGTAGGAATAGAGGAGCAGGATCATCACCCACGCGATGATCGGGATGCCGTCGCCGAGTATGCCGGGTTGCCCGCCGAGGGCCTCGTTGAACGCTCCGAGGAATCCCGCATCGCCGAATATGATGGCAAGATACATGATCCCCAGCGCCAGCAGGGACGGCAGGAACAGATGCACCCCGCGGCGGTGCAGGAAAACCCCGATCACAATCGCGATCGGGATCTGCACGAGACAGGGGAAGATCGAGGAAGGATAGAGGTCCCAGACGTTCGCGATCACCAGCCCGAAAATCGCCAGCACGATGCTGAGGGCGAGGAAGAGCACCGCGAGGAAAAGGAGGCGGGCCCGCCTGCTCAGGACGCGGCCCGCGATGTCTCCGACGGTCTGGCCGCGGTTCCGCATCGAGACCACCAGCGCGCCGAAGTCATGGACGGCGCCGATCAGGATCGACCCGAAGAGGACCCACAAGAGGGCGGGCACCCACCCCCAGATGACGGCGAGGGCGGGTCCGACGATCGGGCCGGTTCCGGCGATCGAGGTGAAGTGGTGGCCGAAGACGACCTCGCGGGCGGTGGGAACGTAGTCGGCGCCGTCTTCGAGGGAGGCGGAGGGGACGGAGGCCTCGGGGTCGAGCCGGAAGATACGGCGCGCGAGGTAGCGGCCGTAGGTGTGATACGCCGCGAGATAGAGGAAGAACGAACCGAGGGCGATGGCGAGCGTGAGCATGGAGGGCGCGGGGTTTCAGGAGTGATCCCGCCGGGCGAGGGCTTCGAAGATGGGCGCCGGGACGTAGCGGCGCACCGTGCCCTCCCAGCCGGCGGGGCCGATGAGCCCCTTCACCATGCTCGAGCTGACTTCCGCGATGTCGCGGGGGGGCATGAGAAAGACGGTCGTGATCTCCGGGGCGAGG